>NZ_JASGFD010000030.1:0-66226 GCF_047605705.1 Silvibacterium sp.
GCTGCTACCATCCTCCGCCTCAGCGGAGGGTTACAGCGGCGGACCATCTCATTAGTCGGGATAACTAGAGCGTGGGAGAATCGTCACCCAGCATTGCGTGGCGAACGATCTTGATCGGCGCTCCGCCCTGCTTCATGAAATCGTCATGAAATTTCTGGAGTGAGAACGCCGCGCCTTCCTTCTTCTCCACATCTGCACGCAGCTTCAGGATCTGCAGCTTGCCAAGCGTGTAGTAAAGATACGTCGGGTCAGAGGTGCCGCGCTTGGTCTCCACATCGCCGATCGAGCGCGACTGGTAGCCTTCCTTCACGAAGAAGTCGATGGCCTGCTCCTGCGTCATCTGTCCGGTGTGCATCTTGATGCCGACGATGAAGCGCGCATCGCGCAGCAGCGCATCCTGTAGCTGGCCAAGGCGGATCAGCTTCGCTTCGCGCGCATCGGTGGCGCCCGCGCCCGGCTGGCCGTAGCCCTGGTCGAGCATCATCTGCTCGCAGTAGTGCGCCCAGCCTTCCACGTTCGTGTTCGAGGTCACCAGTTTGCGCACTTCGCTCAGGCTGCCGTGGTTCACCCACAGGAACTGTACGTAGTGGCCGGGGAAGGCCTCATGCACGCTGGTGCTGACGATGGTGCCCACGTTGAAGGCGGCCATGTAGTCGGCCGTGTGCTCCGGCGTCCAATCCTTCTCGGGCAGCGTCACGTTGAAGTACGCCGTCGTCGAGTGCTTCTCGAATGGGCCGGGCGAATCCATCGAAGCCTGCGTGGTCGCGCGCATGAAGGGCGGCGTCTCTTCGAGCGTCGGCTGCACGTCGCTGGGGATGGTGATGATGTGGTGCGAGCGGATGAAGCCGACCTCGCTGTCGAAGCGGTCATGGAAGGCCTGCAGCAGCTTGTCCGGAGCGGGATGGATCGTCGCCAGCTCGGCCAGCACTTCGCGCGGCGTCTTGTTCGGATCGACTTCCTTCGCGATCTCCTGGAATTTCGCCTGGTTCTTGTGCAGGTCGGCATACGCCACGTCGAGCAGGTGGTCGAGCGGCAGATCCACCATCTCGTCATACTGCAGCTTCTTCTGGAAGGCATCGGCGCCGATGCGGAAGTCGCCATTCGAGCGCGGCAGCAGGTCGGTCTTCACCCACTGCTCGTACTCGCCGAGCGCCGCGATCACAGCGGCATTCGTCTTGTGGAACTCGTCGATGGTGTGCTGATCCTTCGCGTCCTTGAAGGCCTCGGGCACATCGTGCTGGAAGAAGTCGATGAGGCCGGGCAGCTGTTCGAGCGCGATCTCGGTGTAGATCTTCGGCGGATTCGTGAGGTTCTTCTTCGCCTCGGCAAAGACCGCGGGCATCTTCTTTTCGCGCTCGACCAGCGACTTCAGCCGCTCGTCCTGCGAGGCGAAGTTGCGCTCCATGAGCGAGAAGGCGCTGCCGGTGATGCCGCTCGAGTAGGTGTCCGGATTCTTCTGCCACGGCTTGATGACTTCGAGCTCCAGCAGCGTACCGCGGATGTTGTTTTTCACCATCGCAAGATCGCCCTGCGTGCTCTCATCGAGCTGCGAGGCGTCGACGGCGTCGAACTTCGCCTCCCATGCATGCAGCGCAGCGGTTTCGCGTTCCACTTCGGCCTGGCTGTAGTCCTCGAGCAGCCCGTCGTACTGGTGCAGGCCCGCGGAGGTGCCGGCGGTCGGCGAGAAGTGGAAGGTCACGTCGGTGAAGTACTGGCTGGCCAGCGAACGGAAGTGCTCGGCGGCCGCCGGGGCTGGAGGAGTCGCGAGCGCGTGGAGAGCGGTTGTGGTCATCAGGCCTCCGAGCAGGACAAGCGGTGCAATGCGACGATTCATACGGTCTTCCTTGCGTGAAGTGAATATCTATGCGGTGACGGTCGTCAGTTCCAGCTGCTCGAGCAACATACGGATCTCGATCAGCACATCGTCCGGCTTCGAGCCCTCGAGCGGATACTTGAGCACGCCCTGCGGAGTAAATTGTGCGCCTCGTTTGGCTGCGCGCGCTACCAGCTTCATCAGGCGGCTGGGATCGATGGCCGCGCTCTCCTTGAAGCGGATGTGCAGCATGTCGCGCTTGCGGTCGATCTGCGCCACGCCGATCTTCTCGCAGTCGAGGCGCAGCTGCGCCGCATCGAGCAGGTGCCGCACCGAGTCGGGAATCGGCCCGTAGCGGTCTTCGAGCTCGGCACGCGTGTCGGAGAGCGCGCCCTCGTTCTCCAGCCCGGCGATGATCTTGTACATGCGCAGGCGCTGGTTCTCTTCCTCGATGTAGCTCTCGTCGATGCGCAGGCCGATGCCGAGCGAAAGCTGCGTGGGTGCGCGTTCGGCGCGCTCCTCGCCCTTGAGTTTGCTCACCGCCTCTTCGAGCATCGTGGTGTAAAGCTCGAAGCCGACCGACTCGATGTGGCCGCTCTGCTCGCCGCCCAGCATGTTGCCCGCGCCGCGCAGTTCGAGGTCGAGGGCCGCGATCTTGAAGCCTGCGCCCAGGTCGGAGAATTCTTTCAGCGCCGCAAGCCTGCGCCGCGCAATCTCCGTCAGCTCCTGCTCCGGAGGGATCAGCAGGTACGCATAGGCGCGCCTGTTCGACCGGCCTACGCGCCCCCGCAGCTGGTAAAGCTCGCTCAGCCCGTGGCGGTCGGCGCGGTTGATGATGATCGTGTTCGCCAGCGGAATATCGAGGCCGTTCTCGATGATCGAAGTCGCCACAAGAATGTCGTATTCGTGGTTCATGAAGCCGAGCATCACCTTTTCGAGCTCGCCTTCGCTCATCTGCCCGTGACCCACGGTGATGCGCGCGCCCGGCACCAGCTCCTGGATCTTCGCCGCGATTTCGTAGATGGTTTCCACGCGGTTGTGCACGAAGTAGATCTGGCCGCCGCGCTCGAGTTCGACCTCGACTGCCGAGCGGATGAGCTTCTCATCGAACTTTGCCACGATGGTCTGGATCGCCATGCGGTCCTTGGGCGGCGTCTCGATCACGCTCATGTCGCGCAGGCCCACCAGCGACATATGCAGCGTGCGCGGGATGGGCGTGGCCGACATGGTTAACACATCAATTTCCCGACGCATCTGCTTCAGTCGCTCTTTATGGCGGACGCCGAAGCGCTGCTCTTCGTCGACAACGAGCAGGCCCAGGTCCTGGAACTTGATGTCCTTCGAAAGCACGCGGTGGGTGCCGATGAGGATGTCGATCTGGCCGGCCTCGGCCTTTTCCAGAATCACTTTCTGTTCTTTCGCCGTCCGGAAGCGCGAGATCATCTCGATGTTCACCGGAAACATCTTGAAGCGCTTCTTGAATGTCTCGTAGTGTTGGAAGCTGAGCACAGTGGTTGGCGTCAGCACGGCCACCTGGCGTCCGCCCTGCACGGCCTTCATCGCCGCGCGCATGGCCACTTCCGTCTTGCCGTAGCCTACGTCGCCGCATAGCAGACGATCCATCGGCAGCGTCGACTCCATATCGCGCTTGATGTCGTTGATCGCCGAGAGCTGGTCGTCGGTCTCGTTGTAGTCGAAGGCGTCTTCGAACTCGCGCTGGAACTCGGTGTCGGGCGCGAATGCATGGCCCTGCGCGGACTTGCGCTGAGCGTAGAGCTTCAGCAGTTCGTCGGCCATATCGGCCATGGCCTTACGTACGCGCGCCTTGGTCTTTGCCCACTGCTGCGAACCGAGGCGATTGAGGATCGGCTGCGGTCCGGCGTCCGTCGAGCGGTACTTCTGGATCAGGTCGAGGCGCGTGAGCGGCACATAGAGACGCGCCTGCTCGGCGAACTCGAGGATCATGAACTCGATGGAGAGACCGTCCTGCACGATCTCCTTCAGGCCCATGTACTGCGCGATGCCGTGCTCCACGTGCACCACGTAGTCGTTGATCGTCAGGTCGCGGAAGTCGGAGACGAAGGCCGCGGTCTTCGACTTCTTCGGTGCCACGCGCGCCGTCACATCGGCGTCATCGGAGAAGTCGTTCGCGCCGAAGATGGTCAGGTTTGCGTCGACCAGACTTACGCCGTAGGAGAGGCTGGCGCGCACGATGACCGGCGCCTTCACGCTGCCTGCGAGGTAGCTCGATTCGTCGTGGATGTTCTCGCTGCCGGTGTGCTGGTGGCGGCTGCCGAGGCGATAGGGCACCTCGTACTCGCGCAGCAGGTTGGCAAGCCGCTCGACCTCGCCCTGGTTGGGCGCGACCAGCAGCGTGCGCTGCTCCTGCTGCATCAGCTGCTTCACCTGCTCCACAAACGCGGGGATCGACCCATGGAAGCGCAGCGTGGGCCGCGAATGGAAGGCGATCTCGCCGAGCGTGTTGTCTTCGTCCAGCACATCCACCGCGCCCAACTGGTCGAGCTCAAGGCCGGGATGCGATTGCAGCTTGGCTTCGAGCAGCTCAGGCCGCTCGTAGATATCTTCCGGGAGGATCAGCGAGCCGATGCTCGCGCGCTCGTGGCGCTGCTCGATCTTGTTCCACCAGCGGTCGAGCTGGTTCTTCACCATCGCCGGCTCGTCCACGAAGAGCAGGCTCTTGGGCAGCAGATCGATCAGCGTGCCCTTGGCTCCGGCCACGCTGGCGAAGAACTCCCATCCGGGGAAGACGCTCACGCCGCCTGCGGCCATTGCCTGTTCCACAAGATCAGCGTCGTCTCCCGCCTCAATGCGCGCGCCGCTCAGCCGCGTGTGGACTGAGGCCAGCAGGCGCTCGGTCACCGGCGTCTCGGTCAGCGGCAGCAGCCGGGCTTCTTCGAGTGCGGAGGAAGACCGCTGTGTTTCCGGATCGAACTTCTTGATGGTCTCGATCTCGTCGCCGAAAAACTCGATGCGCACCGGCCGGTCGGCCTCTGGGGAATAGACGTCGAGGATGCCGCCGCGCCGCGTGTACTGCCCGGGCATCTCGACGATGTCCATGGCCGTGTAGCCCACGCTTTGCAGGTGCTGGATCAGCGTTTCCACGTCGACCTCTTCCCCGCGGCGCAGTGTCTGCGCCAGCCCACCGTAGAACGGGGCGGGGAAGAGCTTCATCGCGGCGGCTTCCACCGGTGCGATCACGATGGAGGCCGCGCCGGTCGCCATCTTCCACAGCGTGGCGGCGCGCGCTTCCTGGATTTCCGGATGCGGCGAGAGATTCTCGAAGGGCAGCACGTCATGCGCCGGCAGTTTGAGCACGCGGTTCGGCGCGATCGCGCCGGTCAGATCGCAGCCCGCCTGCAATGCGACCTGCAGGGCGTCGGCAGCTTTATTGTCCGGGACCACGATGACGATCGGGACGTTGGCCGCGCGAGCGAAGAGCGGGATGTAGAGGGCGCGGGCCGAGGAAGTCAGCCCCGAGACACGACGACGCCCACGGCCGAGGGCCAGATGCCGTCGCGCCTGTTCGAACGCAGGAGAAGTCTCCAGGTCCGCAAGTAATTCACGGACAAAAGGGAGGATCATGCGGCTTCAGTTTACCAGCCACTGCGCGTGGGGCGGCTCGCCTACGGCCCTCGCTCCTTCTGGTCGCGGGACTTGCCGCCGACGGTGGCCCATACAAGCCTGTCGTTGGCTTGTGTGGGGAAGCGTGCATCCTGGATTCATCGCAGAGGACACACAGGGCACAGAGGTTCTTCGCGCTGCGGGATGCCTTTCTAACGTAAAGATGCAAAGCCGATCCTTGCTTCCCGCCCAAAGCGAAGCTTGGACGGGCCACCCGCATTCTTTCCAGAAGAGAGAACCGCAGCTCCCTCCACTGCGCTCACTTCGTTCGGAATGACAGCTTTTAGAAAAGAGGAAAGATAAGGAAGAGCCCGGCACGGGACGAGTGGCCGTTTCCTGCACCCCATCCCCTGCACTCTGTCCTAATCCCCCAGCTTCAGCACCAGCAGGGTCATGTCGTCGTGCTGGGGAGCGCCGCGGGTGAAGGCGTCGGCATCGTGGAAGAGGTGGTCGAGGATCTCCCCGGCACTCTTGTCCCAGCAGCAATCGGCGGCTTCGATCAGCCGGTCCTCGCCCCATTCCTCGTCCTCGGGGGTCATCGCCTCGCTGATACCGTCGGTGTAGAGCAGGACCAGGTCGCCGGGTTCGAGCGTCACGGTCTGCTCGGTATACGGCGCGAAGGGCAGCAGGCCCACCACCGGGCCACCAGCTTCGAGGCGGATGACCGTATGCGCGCCGTTCGCCTCGGGATTGCGCCGGATAATCAGCGGCGGATTGTGTCCGGCGTTCACGCACTCGAGCCTGCGCGTCGCGGGATCATAGGCGGCGAAGAAGAATGTCGCGTAGCGGTTCGAGGCCGATGCTTCGTAGACCAGCCGGTTCACCTTGTCCATCAGCCGGGCGAAGTCGCGCGGATTGTCTAGCGTTACTCCGCGCAGGCTGGCGCGGAGGCTCGCCATCAGCAGCGCCGCGGCGATGCCCTTGCCGCTCACGTCGCCGATCGCAAGACCCGTGCGGCCGTCCGAGAGCGGGAAGACGTCGTAGTAGTCGCCGCCCACGCCGAGCGCCGGGCGGCAGTGTCCGGCCAGGGTCGCGCCGGGCAGCTCCGGCATGGTCTGCGGAAAGAGCCGCTCCTGCACCTCGCGGGCGATCTCGATTTCGCGGTTCACGCGCTCGCGCTGCGCGGCCTCGGTAGCCAGCGAGCGGGCCAGTTCCGAAATCTCGATGGCGAGGCCGGTCTGCGTGGCCACGGCCTGCAGCAGATGCATATCGGTGCGCGTATAGGCGGCCTCGGAGCGTTTGGGGCCCAGCGCCATGACGCCCATCAGGCGGTTGCGGCCGGGCAGCGGCAGCAGCAGCTCGGCGTTCATCCCGTTCAGGGCGTCGCGCTCGGCCATGCCCGCCATCAGGTACCAGGCGTCGGGATCATCGCGATAGAGTCGCGCCGGTTCGTTCGTCGAGGCGAGATAGCGCACGCTCGAGGCCTGCGGTGAAAGCGCGAGCGCGCCAGAGGTGGAGATGCCGATCGACTGCTGCAGCTCGAAGAGCTCGCCGCGCCGCAGCAGGACGGCCACCTGGCCCACGTGCAGGGTCTCGGCGATCTTGCGGGCTACGGTTTCAAGCAGCGGGCCGGTCTCGGTAAAACGCCGCACCTGGTCGGAGAGCTCGTTGAGCACCACCTCGGCGTTGTAGGCCTCGCGGAAAAACCTGCGGTCCAGCCACGCCTGCGCGCGGTCGCGGAGGACGAAGCGCAGGAAGAGGATGAGCCCGAGGAAGATGAAGACCCCGATCAGGTCCGCGGGCTGCGGCTGTTTCTTGTAGAAGACAGGCACCAGCAGCCAGGTGACCGCCAGCGAGATGAGCACGATGCGCAGCACCAGCAGGAAGGCCTTCGCCAGCAGGTACCGTGTGCCCGCGCGCAGGATCACCCGCACGTCCATGGCGCGCTGTACCAGCACCACGTAGGCCAGGGTGAAGGGCGCGACCATGAAGACGGCAACCCCCGCAAAGCGTACCCAGAAGGTCGTCAGCGAGGGGTTATTGCTGTCGGCTATCCCGAAATGCGGCAGCAGAACCAGCACCAGCAGCAGCGCGAACAGGCCCGTGCCCATGCCGGTGATCATGACCCGCAGGCGGCGGCGCGCATCCGCGGTGGAGGCCGAGCGCAGCTTGTCCAGCGCGAAGACCAGGAACAGGATCACGCAGGCAAGCAGGAGGAAGTTCATCGCTCGGACCACGCTGATGGCCAGGCGCAGATGCAGGAGCGGGCCCACGAAGTATTCGTGCAGCAGGGCCGGATAGTAGAAGGCTGCAAACGCCGTGATGGGCGCGACGATGATCCACTTCAGCCAGGGCAGCCGCTCGTCGATCCGGGAGCGCTCCGGAAAGTAGATGCCGAAGAGCAGCAGTGCGGGGGGCGCGCCCAGCTGCGGCACCATCGCCCAAAGGCTGCGCAGGATGATCCCCAGCCCGTAGGCGTGCGTCACCGATTCGAGCATGGTGCTGGGGAAGCTGAGCATCAGCAGCACCAGCCATGCATTCTTGTCCTGCGGCTTGGCCATCGCCACCCAGCAGCCGATCCCCAGGCATACCAGCGGCAGCGCCAGGTTGAGGAGAACCTCGCGCAGGAATAGAACCCAGTTGGCCACGCCGGGATTTTCCCGTTCGAGCGGGGTGAAGGCCAGTGTCGCCATGCTGTGCGAGCCGTCCGTCCGGTCGAACTCGACGTCCAGTGTGTCGCCCGGCCGCGCTGTTTCCTCGATCTCCGTCCATTGCGAGAGTCCGGAGTAAGGTGCGCCGTTAAAACCGGTGATCCTGAGCCCGATTCGGAGCCCGGCCGACTGCGCTTCCGGCCGCACAGAATCAATCAGCAGCGAGTCGTCATCGAAGTCGAGCGGCTGGGCCACGTGACGGTCGCGGTGGAGCCGGTATTCCCACGAATCGGAAGCGAACGCGAGCCAATACCCGAGCCCGGCGAGAACGAACAGCGCGATCAGCACCCGCAGCACGGCAGGGGAGAGGCGTGATGAGCGGGGTGGACGTCGCTTGGGCATCAGGTTTGGGGTCCATAGTATCGTGCCGGGGGCGGCCGAGAGTCAGCGGGCAGTGAAGTTGTAGATTCCGGGCAGACACAACTGCAAGGAAGCGGATACATTGGGAGCGCTCCGGAGCTCTGCCATGCGAACACCCCTGATCTCGCTCACGCTGTTTCTCTCCTCGTTTTCGTCGTTCGTTGCGATGGCGCCGGCGCAGAATTCCGCCCGTCCGGCGATCACCGGAATCTCGCACATCGCGGTCTATGCTTCCAACCCGGCCAGCGCCGAAAGGTTCTACGTCCACGACATCGGCCTGGAGAAGCGGGGCGATCCTGAAAATCCTGCGGGCGCGCGTTATTACGTCAATGCCACGCAGTTTGTCGAAGTGCTGCCCCTGCCTGCGGGGAGCGGCAACTCCCGGCTCGATCACCTTGCCTATAACGTCGCCGACGCCGAGGCGCTGCGCGGCTATCTTGCGGCGCACGGCGTTCATGTTCCGTCCTCGGTCGAGAAGGCTTCGGACGGCAGCCTCTGGCTCGACGTGAAGGACCCCGAAGGCAACACCGTGCAGTTCGTGCAGCCGCCGGATGCGTCCCGCGATGTTGCCGGTGATGCCGGCTCCAACCCTATCGGGCGGCGCATCATCCACGTCGGCATGCTGGTGCACAGCCGTGGCGCGGAGGATGCTTTCTATCGTGGCTTGCTCGGGTTTCGCCCGTACTGGTTCGGCGGCATGAAGCCCGGCACCGTGGACTGGGTCTCGCAGGAGGTGCCGGATGGCCATGACTGGCTGGAGTACATGCTCACCAGCGGACCATCGGGCAGCGGCATTCAGGATGTCTCGCAGAAGCAGCTTGGCGTGCTGAATCACTTCTCCATCGGCGTTGTGAACATGGAAAAGGCCGTGACCACTCTCGATGCCGGAGACCGCATTCACGGGGAACATAGCCCGATGCAGCTCGGCAAGGACGGCAAATGGCAGTTCAACCTCTTCGATCCTGATGGCACCCGCGTCGAGCTGATGGAGTATGAGCCGGTCGAAAAGCCCTGCCGCTCACCCTTCACCGCGCCGAACCCGCCGGTTCCCGCGGAGTAGCGCCGATGCTTTCGCGGAGGCTTTTTCTGGAGGCGGGCGCGCGGTATGGCCTGGGAGCGGGAGTGGGCGTAGGAATGGGCGCGTGGCCGGGCCCGGGTGAGGCGCAGCCCGGCGTCGCCCGCCCTGTGCTGGCCGGGCGTATCCGCCAGTCCGTCTGCCGGTGGTGCTATGCGCAGCTTTCCGTCGACGAGCTCTCGGCCATGGCCGTCCGCCTCGGTCTTCTCGGCGTCGATCTGCTGGAGCTGGAGGAGTACGAGATTCCGCGCCGCCACGGCCTCATCTGCACCATGGGCTATGCCGGTGGAGGCACCATCTCCGATGCCCTGAACCGCGTGGAGAATCATGCGGCCATCGAGGCCGCTTTCCGGAAAAACATCCCGCTTGCCGCGAAGGCCGGTGTCCCGAACGTCATCACCTTCTCCGGCAATCGACGGGGCATGTCCGACGAGCAGGGAGCGGCGAACACCGTTCTCGGCCTCAACCGCGTAAAGGCAATCGCCGAGGACCATGGCGTCACCATCTGCCTCGAGCTGCTCAACAGCAAGATCAATCATCCCGACTACATGGCGGACCGCACCGCGTGGGGCGTCCGCGTGATGGAGGAGGTCGCCTCCCCGCGGGTGAAATTGCTCTACGACATCTACCACATGCAAATCATGGAAGGAGACCTGATCGATACCATCCGCAACAGCATCGGATCGATCGGCCACTTCCACACCGGCGGCGTTCCCGGCCGCCACGAGATCGGCCCCGAGCAGGAGATTCAGTATGAGGCCGTCATGCGGGCCATCGCGGCCACCGGCTTCCAGGGCTACGTGGCGCACGAGTTCCAGCCCACCGGCGATGCGGAGACGGCTCTGCGCCAGGCCGTGGCGATCTGCAATGTTTAGCCGTACGTTTGCACCCTGTATATGGCATTCTGGGAAGAACTCCCGGTACGCGGTTATTTCTTAGAGGGAACGGAATCGGAGGCAGGATGCGGAAGGTTGCTCGGCTTGCAGGAATCATGGGAATGGCGGCGATGCTGTCGATGGGCGCGGGTTACGCGCATGCGCAGTTCGTACCGGGCCAGCAGGCGCAGATCTATCCCGATCCCTCCGGCGCGTCGAGCGAGCTCGCAGCCGCCATCAAGAAGGCGCATGCCG
This sequence comes from Silvibacterium sp., assembly GCF_047605705.1. Classification (NCBI taxonomy): domain Bacteria; kingdom Pseudomonadati; phylum Acidobacteriota; class Terriglobia; order Terriglobales; family Acidobacteriaceae; genus Silvibacterium; species Silvibacterium sp. Next base: position 10,672 of record NZ_JASGFD010000030.1, read on the forward strand.
AGCACAAGAACATCATCCTCGACTTCGGCGGCAACTGGTGCGGCGACTGCAAGGTGCTGAACATCTACTTCCACCAGGAGCCGAACCTCTCGCTGCTCGATAAGAACTTCGTGCTGGTCGACGTGAACGTGGGCCACTTCGACGCCAATACCGATATCGCCGAGCGTTACGAGATCCCTCTCCACAAGGGCGTGCCCGCGCTGGCGGTTCTCGATGAGAACGGCAAGCTGCTCTATAGCCAGAAGAACGGTGAGTTCGAGTCCATGCGCCGTATGGATCCGTCTTCGGTGACCGAGTTCCTCAACCAATGGAAACCCAAGCGGTAGCTTCCAGCCGATTGCGAAACAGCGATTTCACGCCGGTAAAGCTCTTTCACCACCTGCGCCGGGCAGCGTGGAGCGCGTTTTCCCATAGCGCCTTCACGAACGCCAAGGCCGCGGCCTATTCGGCGATCCTGAGCCTTTTTCCGGCGATGCTGGTGCTTACCACCCTGCTCGCGCTCAGTCCGGAGACGGACAGCTTCCGGGGCGACCTGCGCCAGGGGCTCTCCGAGCTGCTGCCCGCCGACACCATGAGCCTGGTGCAGTCGTACTTCCAGTCGAACCATGCGCGTTCGATCCGGCTGGTATGGACCTCGTCGACGGTGATGCTGGGCGCCTCCATGGGCATGATGCTCTCGCTGATGGAGTCTTTCCGCCGCGCCTACCGGCTGCCGCGCAACGAGTGGGGCTTCTGGCATGAGCGGCTGGTCGCCGCGGCGCTGGTTCCGGCCACGCTCGTGCCCATGATCTTCGCCTCCGGACTGGTAGCCTTCGGCCATCTCATCGAACTGTGGATGATCGACAACGCCGATCACACCTTCCAGTTCTACGTGATCCTGGCCGGCCGGATCCTGCGCTGGGCGATCGCGCTGGCCACCAGCATCATGGTGCTGGGCGTCATTTATCACTTCGGCACGCCGCGCCGCCGGCGCTGGCGGCACGTCGTCCCCGGGGCGATGCTGGCCACCTTCACCTGGTTCCTGGCCACGCTGGTCTATGGCTGGTACCTGACCCGCTACGCGGACTACTCGGTGGTCTACGGATCACTGGGGGCCGGGGTGGCGACGCTGGTCTGGCTCTACATGGTGTCGTTCATCATCCTGCTCGGAGCCGAGTTCAACGCCCAGATTTATCCGCTGGTCCCGCCCCGGGATGGCGAAGCTTAACCGGCCGTTCTTAACCCATCGGCGATGCATTGTTAAAATAGACAGGGTTTCGCCCGCTGCAAGGGTGAAAGCGTAATCGGGATTAGAAATCAACAAACACACATTGCAGTTGGGGGATGGATGAACACTTCAGTAACGGGGTTGGGTCTGCCGCTTGAAGGGCAGCCGCGACGCGCGAAGATCGTCGGTACGCTTGGACCGGCCTCGAATCAGGAATCGGTTTTTCGGGGACTGGTGCGGGCAGGCCTGGACGTCGCCCGCCTCAACTTCTCGCACGGCATTCACTCGGAGAAGCAGGCCCTGATCGACATGGTTCGCAAGGTCGCCGCCGAGGAAGGCCGCTCGATCTGCATCCTGGCCGATCTGCAGGGTCCGAAGATCCGCACCGGCAAGCTTGAGAACCGCACGCCGATCACCCTGGTGGCCGGCCAGCCGCTGACGATCACCCCCCGCAACATCCCCGGCAACACGCAGGTGATCTCGACGACCTTTGTGACGCTGGCCGAGAACCTCGAAGCCGGCGCCCGCATTCTGCTTTCCGATGGCCTCATCGAGCTGCACGTGACCGCGGTCAAGGGGGAGGACGTGGAATGTACCGTCATCAACGGCGGCGTGCTCGGTGAGAACAAGGGCATCAACCTGCCCGGCATCCCCGTGAAGGTGCCGGCGCTGACCGAAAAGGACGCGGAAGACCTCGACTTCGCCATCAAGGCCGGTGTCGACGCCATCGCCGTCTCCTTCGTGCGTACCGCGGAAGACGTTCGCCTGGTCAAGGACCGCATCGCCGGACTCGGCTCCGACGCCTGGGTTGTCGCCAAGCTCGAGAAGCCGCAGGCCATCGATAATCTCGACGAGATCATGGAAGTGACCGACGGCATCATGGTCGCCCGCGGCGATCTGGGCGTGGAAGTTCCGCCCGAGAAGGTGCCCGCGATCCAGAAGCTCATCATCCGCAAGGCCTCGTCCTGGCGCAAGCCGGTCATCACCGCGACGCAGATGCTCGAGTCGATGATCGAGAATCCGCGCCCGACCCGCGCCGAAGCCAGCGACGTCGCCAACGCGATCTATGACGGCACCGATGCCGTGATGCTCTCGGCCGAGAGCGCCGCCGGCAAGTACCCGGTCGAAGCGGTCAAGATGATGGCCAAGATCATCGTCGAGACCGAATCGCACCTGAACGACATCCCGGCACACCAGAGCCGTCCTGAAAACGTGCGCCTGACGGTCTCCGAGACCATCTGCGAATCGATGGCTCACGCCGCCCAGGATCTCGACGTGCGCGCGATCGCCGTCTTCACCGAGACCGGCACCACCGCCCGCCAGCTCTCGAAGTATCACCCGGTTCCGCCGATCTTCGCGCTCTCGAGCACGGAGACGGTCATCAACCGCATGAACCTGCTCTGGGGTACCACCCCGCTGCTGTGCGACAAGGCCGCGACCACCGAAGAGATGGTGGCCATGGCCGAGCGCCTGCTCGAGGAGAAGGGCTACGCGCGCTGCCAGGACATCATCGGCATCGTCGCCGGCACCCGCACCAAGACCGGCTCGACCAACTTCCTCCGCCTGCACGTCCTGGGCGACCAGGTAGCTCAGGAAGCTGAAGAGCTGGCAACGGCCTCGGCAAAGTAGTTCGGTTCCTAAGGCATGACAGGAAAGGCGGCTTCGGCCGCCTTTCCGCATTTGTCACGGATCTGAGGGTGGCCCATTCAAGCTCGATTTTGACTTGAGTGGGGGACGTGGATGCCTGCTCGAGCCCCGCATGGGATAAAACAGAAGTCTTCAGCTTTTGTAGGAGAACGATGGGCCGCATTCGCATTCTTTCCGACCAGGTCGCCAACCAGATCGCCGCGGGCGAGGTGGTCGACCGACCCGCCTCCGTCGTCAAGGAGCTGCTCGAGAACGCGCTCGACGCCGGGGCCACGAAGATCCGCGTCGAGGTCGAGGGCGGGGGACGCAAGCTCATCCGCATCGTCGACAATGGCCACGGTATGGAGCGCGACGACGCGCTGCTGGCCTTCGAGCGCCACGCGACGTCGAAAATTCGCACCTCCGACGACCTGCTTTCGATCTCTACGCTTGGCTTCCGCGGCGAGGCGCTGCCGTCCATCGCCTCCATCGCGCGTCTCGAGCTCGAAACCCGCGCCGCCGATGAGGCGCACGGCACCCGGCTCGAGATCGTCGGCGGCAAGCTGATCCGCGTCGAAGACGCCGGTTTGCCCGCCGGAACCACCTTCACCATCCGCGATCTCTTCTTCAATACGCCCGCGCGCCGCAAGTTTCTGCGCAGCGAGAATACCGAACTCTCGCACGTGACCGCGCTGGTGACGCATTACGCCCTCGTCCATCCGGACAAGCACTTCGAGCTGCACTCCGCGAGCCATGCCCTGCTGATCGCGCCGCCGGTGGCGAAGCCCTCCGAGCGCATCTTCCAGATCTTCGGCCGCGATATGCTCGACCAGCTTATGCCCACCGCTGCCGAACGCTCCTTCGATCGCGCGGGCCTGCCCGAGCCGCCGCCGTGGCGTCGCGACGAGGACTGGACGCCGCCCGATCCCGGCATGCTGCGTATGACCGGCTTCGTCTCGAAGCCTGAGCTGCAGAAGCTCAATCGCAACTCCATCTATGTCTTCGTGAACCAGCGGCTGGTGCGCGACCGCCTCATCCTGCACGCGGTCAGTGACGCCTACCGTAACGTCATTCCGCCTACGTCCTTCCCGGTCGTGCTGCTCTTCCTCGAGATGCCGCCGCACGAGGTTGACGTGAACGTTCACCCGGCGAAGACCGAGGTGCGCTTCCGCCAGCAGGCGGCTATCCACGACTTTGTGCGTGATTCCATCCGCACCACGCTGATGCAAGCGCGTCCGGCGGCCAGCTTCCTCTCCGCGCTTACTGCGAATCCGCACGCCTCGCCCTCGTTCCTGCCGGCGACGTCGCCCTTGCCCGGCAGTCCCGAAGACGGAAATACAGGAGACGGTAGCGAGCCGCAGGCGAATGACGACACTCTGCGTGCCGAGAGTGTTCCGTTTCAGCTCACAGAACCGGAGCTGCCGGCTCAGCCAGTCCATCTACCCTTCGCGCAGGCCGAGAAGGTGGTGATCGCTGCGCTGACGGAAACGAGCGCGTATGCGGTCTCCCCGGCGCTGGCGGATGCTGCGAAGACGCAGATCCGGACACAGCGCCACAGCTGCGAGCTGCCCCCGATTGACGATCTAGGCGAAGGCGAGCCGGTCGCCAGCCTGCATTCGCTGGCTTCGCTCAAGCCGCTCGGCCAGCTGCGCGAGTCCTTCATCGTCGCCATGAACGACGAGGGGCTCTGGATCATCGACCAGCACGTTGCCCATGAGCGCGTGCTCTTCGAGAAGATCCTGCGCGAGCGCGAGGTGGAGAAGGTCGAGCGCCAGCGCCTGCTCATGCCCCTGCTCATCGATCTCCAGCCGCACCAGATGGTCCTGTTTTCGACCATCGCCGAGGAGCTGGAGCGCAATGGCTTCGAGGCGGAGCCCTTTGGCCCGCAGACCATCGCCATCAAGGCCGCGCCTATCGGTCTCGAGGGCAAAAAGCTCGAGAGAATGCTGGCCGAGGTGCTGGAACAGGCCGGGGAGCGCGATCAGCGCGAGAATCTCGACGCCATGCGCACCCGGATCGCCGCTTCCATCGCCTGCCACGCCGCCATCAAGGTGAACATGCCGCTGGACATCCAGCGAATGGAGTGGCTGCTGGCCGAACTGGCCAAAACGGAGCATCCGACCAGCTGCCCGCATGGCCGCCCCATTGCTTTGCGATATTCTTGGAAAGACATCCAGCGGGCTTTCCAGCGTATTTAGAGCCAGACCAGATCGGCTCCATCGCGCATCCCGCTCGACTCAGAAGAAGGTCCTCTTTGACATCCGAACAGCTTCAGGCGGCCCGGCGCGAACGTTGGCGCCAGTCCGCAAACCCGTTATTGACCGCAGAAGATGCCCGCGCGTGGCTCGACTGGGCCGGTCTCTGCCTTTATCTCCCGCGCCGCGTACATTTTCAGGCTCCCGCTCCCTCCTTCGTCGAGGCGACCATGGGCGAGCCGAATGAGACGCCCGGCCGCGAAGCCATCGAGAACGCTGCCGCGCTCATGCGCCGCCTCGTCGCCGATGGTCACGCTGTCCCTCTGAACCTGTTCGGTGGACCCTCCGAGACGCCCGATTTCCTGGCCTCGAAGGAGACCTTCCCCTACGTCTACAGCCTCCGTGGCACCCGCGACTGGAAGTCCGAGCCGGGCGGCCTGACGCCGCCGATGATGATCGGCCTCTGGAAGCTGCTCGAGAAGGACCAGACCCTGACGGTGGAAGAGCTGCAGGGCGCCATGGGCCGCCAGATCACCGAATCCGCCGTGCTGCGCGGATTGCTCGATCTGTGGGGAAGCCTGCGCGTTCTGCCGACCTACAAGACCGAGGAAGAGACCGGCTGGAGCCAGACCCAGAAAAAGTTTAAGGACCAGCTCGCCGCCTCCGGCCGCCTCTCGCAGACCGCCGCGCTCTCGGCCATGGTGTCCATCTATCTCGAGCAGGTCATCGCCGCCGAGGACGAGGAGATCGAAATCTTCCTCTCGCCCCTGACCGCTCGCTCGAAGGTCCGCGAGACCGTGAACGGCCTCACCGCAACCCGCCAGCTCTCGATGGCCCCGGCCGGCACGCAGTCGGTGCTCTACATCGCCGGCACGCTGCCCGAGTTCCCGGATGTCGAGCCTGCGGCGGAAGTGAAGGCCGAAGGCGCTGCCGAGGGTGCTGAAGGCGCGGAAAAGCCCGCCCGCAAGTTCGAAGGCAAGCGCGAATTCAAGCCGCGCGATGGCAAGTCCGGCGGCTTCGACCGCAAGCCTGCCTTCCGCCGCGATGCCGATGGTGGCAAGCGTCCGCCGCGCCGCGCCGGTTTCGGCGAAGCCGAGCCCTGGAAAAATCGCGAAGAAGGTCAGAACCGCGAAGCCGAGGGTGGCGAGCAAGCTGGTGAGCGCTCCTTCCGTCCCCGCCGCGAGGGCGAAGGCTTTGCCGCAAGAAAGAGCTTCGGCGACCGCAAGCCTGGCGGCTTCGGGCCGCGCAAGCCCGGTTTCGGCAGCCGTCCTGCATTTGGCGACCGTCCCAGGTTTGGGGATCGCCCCGGCGCCGGGGATCGTCCCCGTTTCGGCGGCAAGCCTGGGTTTGATCGCAAGCCCGGCGGCTTCCAGCGCCGCGAGGATGGGGACCGTCCAAGCTTCCGCCGTGAAGGCGAAGAGGGTGGCGAGCGCCGTGGCGGCTTCCAGCGTAAGCCCGGCTTCGGTGGCCGTCCTGCATTCGGCGATCGTCCCAAGTTTGGCGACCGTCCGAAGTTCGGTGGCAAGCCTGGTTTCGATCGCAAGCCCGGCGGCTTCCAGAAGCGCGATGGCGGCGATGGTGAGAAGCGTCCGTTCTTCCGCGATCGTGGCGACCGCCCGCAGTTTGGTGGCAAGCCCGGCTTTGACCGTAAGCCCGGAGGCTTCGGCGACCGTCCGAAGTTCGGTGGCAAGCCTGGGTTTGATCGCAAGCCCGGTGGCTTCCAGAAGCGAGAAGGCGGCGATGGCGAAAAGCGTCCGTTCTTCCGCGATCGTGGCGACCGGCCCCAGTTTGGCGACCGTCCGAAGTTTGACCGCAAGCCCGGTGGCTTCGGCGATCGTCCCAAGTTCGGTGGTAAGCCTGGTTTCGATCGCAAGCCCGGTGGTTTTCAGAAGCGTGAAGGCGGCGATGGCGAGAAGCGTCCGTTCTTCCGTGACCGTGGCGACCGTCCCCAGTTTGGCGACCGTCCGAAGTTTGACCGCAAGCCCGGTGGTTTCGGCGACCGTCCGAAGTTCGGTGGCAAGCCTGGTTTTGATCGCAAGCCCGGCGGTTTCCAGAAGCGCGAAGGCGGCGATGGCGAGAAGCGTCCCTTCTTCCGCGATCGTGGCGAGGGCCGTCCGCCCCGCCGTGAAGGTGGAGAAGGTGGCGAGCGCGGCGGCTTCAAGCCCCGTGGCGAAGGCCGTCCCTCCTTCGGTGGCAAGCCGGGTGGTTTCAAGTCGGGTCCGCGTGCGGGCGGCCGGCCGGGTGGCTTTAAGCCCGGCGGCAAGCCAGGTTTCGGCGCGAAGCCCGGTGGTTTCAAGTCCCGTCCCGGCGGTAAACCGGGTGGCGGCTTCAAGGGCAAGCCGGGTGGCTTCAAGCCGCGTCTGGGTGGTTTCAAGCCCCGCCGTGAGGGCGGGGAATGAGCCGTCGCCTCATCGTTGCCATTGATGGACCGGCGGGCGCGGGCAAAAGCACCGTCGCCCGCCACCTGGCCGCGCACTTCGAGCTGCTGAATCTGGAGACGGGCGCAATGTATCGCGCCTTCGCTCTCAAGGCTCTGCGGACCGGCACGTCTCTTGACGAGGCCGCGGCGCTGGAAACGCTGGCCTCCGGCACGCGGATCGGCCTCGAGCCGACGCCTGCCGGCAATCGCGTTCTGCTCGATGGAGAAGACGTCACTGGGCAGGTGCGCGAGCCAGAGGTCACGCAGGCGGCCTCGAAGGTCAGCGTCCATCCTGCCATCCGCACCTGGATGGTCGAGCTTCAAAGGCAATTGGGCTCTGCCGGTGGCGTGGTGATGGAAGGCCGCGATATCGGGACGGTAGTGTTCCCGGATGCCGACCTCAAGTTCTTCCTCGATGCTTCACCGGAGGCTCGCAGCCAGCGTCGCTACGAGCAGACAGGTGGCGCGACCGCGAGTGAAGTGACGCCTGAGGCTGTGCTGAAGGAGCTGCGCGAGCGCGATCAGCGTGACCGCAACCGCGCTGAGTCGCCGCTGCGTCCCGCAGACGATGCGATCCTCGTCGACTCCACCAGCCTCACCCTCGACCAGGTGCTCGCCCGCATCGAGTCGATTGTGCAGAAACGCGTCGCCGATCTGGCGAAGGTGTAAGCAGGTGGGTAGGAAGTAGAGAGGCCGCATCGTTCGCGATGCGGCTTTTTTCTATGCGGAGAGCATCTCGATCTGCCGCCGGCTCTCTGCGGCTCCGGCTTCTATGCCGCAACCTTTGTACAGCGCGCCTGCCTCGCTCCATAGCGATGCGGCTTCGCTTCTCTGGCCCATATTCGTTTTGAGCAGGGCATAGCCGCGCAGCAGATTTGCGAGGTCGAGGGGCGGAGTGTCCGGGTTCGAGCGATAGAGCGCCAGTGCTTCCGCGTAAGAGGCTTCCGCTGCGGCAGTATCGTCGCGGTGCCGCAGCACATCCGCCAGGTGCCGTATCGTGTGCGCCAGCCGCAGGGGTTCGTCGATCTGGCGCAGAAGAGCAGAGGCCTCTTCGTAACATCGTTGCGCGTGCTCGTTCCGTCCCTCATCGCGCTCGATCTGGGCAAGGCCATTCAGGGAGCGAGCCAGATCCTTCTGCGTGTGCGGACTGACCCGGCTGAGGGCCACGGCCTGGGCGAAGCATTGGCGGGCATCCTCGAGACGGTCATCGCGCCGCGCCTCGTAGCCGTTCGTCATCAGTTCTTCGACGCTCGCCATGGCCGGCATTCTTGCACGATTTGTAATGCGCTCTCAAGCCCTGAAACGTCTGCAAGGAGTGGTTCGTGCTTCCCCACTCAAGCCAACACCGGGCCTGGGTGGGCCATTGTCGACAAACTGCGAATCCCACGTCTCAAGGTCGAGACGTGGGGCACCCGGGGTTCTTTCGTCGACAAAGACAAACTGTCATTCCGACCGAAGCGGCCGCAGGACGGAAAACGTCTCGCTCCGGTCGGAATGACAGATGCCTTTTCGCGGCCAGCGGGAGCGGAGGCCGAAGGCGGATCGCCCTGCGCGCAGCAGTTATTGCACCTGCCTGACCAGCACTGAGACGCCGTACGCGGCACCGCCTGCGATCGCCGAGGTCTCGGCTGAGACGGTCACCGGTTGCCCGGCTTCGATGTGCAGTGTGCACGGGCCGGCGAACTGCTGCGTCGAGCCTGCTGTCAAAGATACGGCCGCGCTGGTCGCGCAGCTCTGCATGCCTGCGCCCGGAGCGGTGACGACGGAGACCCGCACGGCATCGAGACGGCCGGATGCACCCACGGTCGAGGCCCGAGCATTCAGCGTGATCTCATAGGTCCCGGTGCGCGGCACGGTGCAGACAGGCTGCTTCGCCAGCGGGGACGTAAGGCCGTCGCGATCGAAGCTGCATGCCGTGGCATTGCCGATGGCTTTGCCATTCGATGCTCCCTGCAACGGGCTGCCGTTCAGGCGGACATGCCCCTGCCCATTTTCATCGGTCACGGAGAAGGTGCTGACCCATGCCTTGCCATCCCAGCGGTCGAACTGCCATCCCGCTGTCGCGCCGGGGCTGCCTGTCAGGCAGAAGCGGTGCGCCGCGTGCGGACTTTGCGGCGTGCCCGTGTCGAACCAGCAGGAGGAGCTCGCGAACTGGTGACCCTTTGCCGAATCGCTGCCCGGGTTCGTACCCAGCTCGCCATCGATGGTGGAGACCGCCTGCTCATAGAAGCCGTGATAGGTGTTGATCCACCCGGCCGCATCGGGGCGCGAGAGCACGACCTGCGCGGTGTCGCCGTTGGGATAGGTTGCCGCATGCACGAGTGGCAGCAGGCCCGTCTCGCCTTCCACGCCATGCAGCACGGAGCTGGTCTGCAGGCGGAAGGCTGCCCCTTCCGGCGCGCTCAGGATGTTGAGGACCGCGCTGGAGTGCGCCTTGATGAACCCCATGCCCAGCGGCTCCGGACCGCCGGTGAAGAAGGTATTGCCGATCAGGGTGAGCAACGCCTGCCCGGGCGCTGTGGCTGAGTTCGTCTTCTTTGCGCCGCTGAAGAAATAGCCATCGGGAATCACGCCCGCGATGATGCTGCCGCAGGTGTTCACGCCGCTGTCGTCGCACTGCGCGGCGTAGCCCTTGCCGCCGGGGACGATGCCGCTGAAGTGATTGGTCAGCAGCGTCAGGCCGCTGCCATAGTTCAGCGTGTTGTCGATCATGTGCACGATCGAGCCGGCCGGCCAGGTGACTCCCGCAGGTGCGGTCGAGGCCAGCGGCCCCGTGGCGATATGGCGCTGGGCAAAGTACATGCGGCCGTCGCCTGCCATGCCTGCCACGCATGCCTTTTCGTACTGGCCGCGCGCCACTCCCGGCACGGCGGACGACGGCGAGGAATCGCCCCAGACAAAGTCCGACGGCATGATCCATTCCTGCTCGTAGCAGGTGTCGCCGAGGAAACGCTTCACATCGCCGGGCTCCGAGGCATAGTCGGGGAACCAGCTCGTATCCTCCACAGCGGCGGAGCATCCGGAGGCGCAGTCGGCTGCGAGAGGCGCGGAGAGCTTGGTCGAGGGATAGACACCGCCCACGATCACGCCTGCGTTCAGCACCGGGCGATCCGCGTGCGGAAAGTCCTCGAAATAGAAGTTGGCGATGGTATTCGCCTCCGAGATGGCGACGTGGAAGGCGGGCTGATACTCGAGCGTCTTAATCGATCCACCGTAAAAGGCGACATCGGCGCCGCTCATCCACACCGCGCCATGCGGATCCGGGCGGATCGGCGTGGGGTGGCTGGCGTTCGGCTCGGGAAAGCGGCCGTCGACGCAGTTCACGTTGAAGCAGTAGCCATCGGCGGCGATGCCGGGGTCTTCGATGTTGGTCTTGTAGAAGTGATCTTCGTTGGTGTTGACCGTCATCACGATCGGCCAGCGCACCGCGTCGATCTCGAGGTTGTTGGACTCGATGCGTTCGGAAGAGCCGAGTAGCGCCAGTCCGCGTCCGCCGGAGTTGTACAGCTTTATGTTGCTGAGCCGGTAGCCGGGCGCGTCGATCACCTCGAGCAGCGTGCCGGTGTTTTCGTGGCCGCTGCCCGCGATCATCAGGCCGTCGATGCCGCCCGAGCAGAGGAATGGGTCCGGGCTGCCGTGTGCGGGCGGATAGACGGTGATGGCGTTCGTGCGTACACCCGGGGCCAGCGTGAGCGCCGAAGCCGTAGGGCCGTCAGTGAGCACCTGCAGGCTGTAGGGCAGGCGCAGGCTCTTTGTCAGGCGATAGTTCCCGGCCGGCAGATAGACCGAGGCGAGCTGGCCGCCGATCGTCCGCGCATCGGCGTAGTCGATGGCCGCCTGGAGCGCGCAGGTCGAGTCCTGTATGCCGGTTGGGTCGGCGGCGTTCGGGCAGGAGGATCCGAAGTCGCGGTGCAGCACATTCACGCGGGGAAATTTGCTGATCGGGGCGGAATCGGACTGAATCCGGGCCTGCGACAGTGCAATTTGCGCACCGTCCGGAGATTGCGCGAGCAGGGTTGCGGGCGCGAGGAGCGCGGCCAGAAGCAGCACGGCCAGAAGCAGCCCCGGGATGGCCGGACGAAGAAGGCGCATGGAGTGAATCCTCCTGCCCAGTGTAGGTGCGGGTGACATCTGTCAGACGCTTTTCATGACCAGACTCTCTGCCGCCTGGAGGCTCTTCGGGGCGATGCTGAAGGCAGATCAGGAGGGCATGGCAATGGACAGGATCCATGAAGTTCCGCTGGCAGAGCAGGAGGAGGGGCTGTTGAACCGGCTGGCTTACGCGGTGGGCGTGGCGCTGATCGCCGTCGGCGCGATAACGCCGCACGGCACGCACTGGACGGTCTGCGGGGTTGCGCTGGTGGCTTTCGGCTACGTCTTCTAAAGCGCCGCGCCCGCCCGGCTGAGGGCGGCGCGGGCGCAGGATGTCCGGAGTCAGTGCAACAGGCGGCTTAAGGGGGTCAGAACCGCATCCAAACTTTGCGTCGGCAGTGAAAAAGGAGAAGATCGAATGTTCTCAGTACGTTGGAAGACCCCGCAAACGGCAGGATTGCAGAAAACGCGGCTGCGCGCCGGAGGCGTGATGCTGGCCGCCATGCTGGTCCTGACTGTAGGCCTGTCCGGCTGCCACAAGAACGATGCAGCAAAAAGCAGCCCGGCTCAGCCCACCGGCGCGGCTCAGGACTCTGTGGCCCAGCAGGAGGCCAGCAATACGCTGGCAACTCCCGGGCAAAATGCAGCTCCGGCTGCGCAGGCGGGTCAGCCTGCTCCTGCGGCGTCGGCTGCTCCTGCTCAGCCGGTGCCCGCTCCACCTGCCGCCTCAGCGGCCGCTCCCTCGCCCGCACCCGCGAATCCTGCCGTAGCCCAGCAGCAGGCTCCGCCGCCGCCGGCCCCGGCTCCCGTGCCGGTGGTGAGCGTGGCCGCCGGAACCCCGCTGCGTATCCGCCTCGACCAGACCATTGATGTGAAGCACGCCCATGCCGGCGACCATTTCCACGGTGTGATCGCTGAGCCGGTCATCGTGGACGGCGCAACCCTCATCCCCACCGGCTCGCTGGCCAGCGGTGAGATCCTCGAAGCCCATCGCCGCGGCCACTTCAAGGGCCGCTCCGTGCTTGAACTGACGCTGGTCGGCATCGACGTCAACGGCCACCACTATCGCATCGCCACGGCCACGGATGTGCGCACCAAGAAGGGCAAGGGCAAGCGGAGCGCGGCCTTTATCGGCGGCGGCGCGGGCCTGGGCATGCTGGTGGGCGGCGTAGCCACCGGCGGCGTCGGTCTCCTGGTGGGCGGATTGGCTGGCGGTGGAGCCGGAACCCTCGGCGCGGCCTTCACCGGAAACCGGGATATCAAGATCCCGGCCGAGACGGTCATGACTTTTCGTCTGGCGCATTCCATCCAATTGCAGTGAGCGGAGTCTAACTCTCAGAGCGGCCACCGGGACAACAATGGCGGTGGCCGCTTCATCCCGCAGCCGGAAGTCGCATCGCGTCAGATACAATGAGAATCTGGCGCAGGCGTCTGTCGGCCGGAATGTTTCTTGAGAGAACTGAGAATCCGAAGAATGAATTGGCAGTGGTTGAGGCGTAGCAACTGCGCGCGATCCGGAAAGCGGCACGCGGGCCTGGCTTTGGCGGCATGGATGATCTCAACCGGACTGGGTCTGGGCTTTACGGCTCAGGCGCATGCCGAGACACGGCTTCAGGTCTCTTCGGCCCGGGAAACCGACGACAGCGGCAAGTCCAAGCTGGTCTATACGGCACGCGTGGCTGAGGCCACCGGAGACAGCGTCTCCGGCGGCACCGTGAGCTTCGAAACGGCCAAGGGCTCGCTCGGCTCGGCGGTTGTGACCGATGGCGAGGCGTCCATCAAGGTCGATAGCCTGCCCCCGAAGACCACCAGCATCAACGCGGTGTACCACGACTCCACCGGCGCGGCTGTCTCCTCGCAGAGCATCTCCGTGTCGCCGGCCGACTCCTCCGGAGTTGCCGACTTCACCGTGACCGCCAGCCCCTCGTCGTTGTCGACGACCGCCGGCGATTATGTCACCACCACGGTGACCGTCACCCCCGAGAATGGCTTCTCCGAGATCGTGACGCTCTCCTGCTCCGGCCAGCCTGCGACGACGACCTGCACCTTCAGCCCGTCGACGGTCACGCCGACTGGCACGACGGCTGTGACCAGCACGCTGCAGATCCAGACCACCGCGGCTTCGGGCAATTTGTCCCGCCTCGGTGCCCCTGGTTCGTCGCAGCGCACGGTCTGGGCTTTTGCCGGGCCTGGAATCCTGGCACTGGCCGGTCTTGGCGCGCTGCGCCGCCGCAATGCCGGGTTCTTCCGCATGGTGGGCGTTTTCGCTCTGCTCGCAGCCGGCTCCTTCGGCCTGACTGCCTGCTCGGCTCGCTATGCCTATCTGAATAAGGGACCGTCGCCCACCGGTGGTACCGCAGCCGGTACCTACACCATCGCCATCGAGGCCGTCGGCAACAACGACAGCACGGTGACCACGCACTCCGTGGACGTGACTCTGACGGTGAAGTAGCGCTCGGCAGTAAAACAGCCTGAAAACAGAAAGCGGCTCCGGATTTCCGGAGCCGCTTTGCTTTTGTTTTGCTTCCGCTTACGCCAGCTTCGAGCATACGTGGGGCGCCCTAAGAACACTGCAATCCCACGTCTCAACGTCGAGACGTGGGGCACCCAGCTGCTGCGCGCAAGGCGATTCGCCTTCGGCCTCCGCTCCCTTTGGTCGCGCTCCGGCTTACGCTTCTATTTGAGCCTTGAGCCCTGTTTACGGCAGCCGGCAGACTTGTGCGGCGATGTTCCGGTAGGGGCAGTCGAAGCCGGTCGGGGTGTGGATCGGCAGCAGCAGCCACTGCACGCCGAAAGGCCGCAGCCGTGCGAGGCGCTCGGCGTCGGTCATGCTCTCGATGCCTTCCTGGGCCGCGTACTGGCGATGCCAGGAGTCGGCGAGTTCGGGGAAGACGACCGCCACGCCCTCATCCTTGTAGTCGGCGAGGAGGCTGCGCCGGGCCGCGGCGCGGAAGCTCTGGGTGTCTTCTCCGGGCAGGAGGACGAGATCGGGATCGGAGGCGAAGACCGCATCCCTGGGCGTGTTGTGCGCGATCCAAAGGAAGGCCTGCGACCAGGGGTTGCGCGGCTTCAGGCCCGGCCATTCGATGTGCGCAGAGAAGGGCATGGTGCTGCGCTGGCTTTGATAGAAGATCGAAGCCACCACGGCGACCAGGATGAAGGCCATGGCCCGTGCCCGGCGTCCATGCACGGACGAAAAGCTCACGTGGCCCAGCAGCCCGCCCAGGAGCAGCACTCCGATGGCGTACAGCAGGTGGAAGCTGCGCAGCGGCTGGAGCCGGACCAGCAGCATGGATCCCGCCGGGTGCACGAAGAGCACGCTGAGAGCGACAAATGTAACCGCGCTGAGCACGGCGGTGCCGCAGAGGCGGCGAATGCCGGGTGATACCTGAGAATTGCGGGCGGCCAACAGGAAGAGAATCACGGGCATTACCAGACCCAGCCATTCCCACGGCTCCCAGCGGGATGGCAGCAGGTAGACACGGCTGCCCACGGCCTGGTGATAGGCGGCTGTGGCATGGGTGCGAAGGCTGATGAGGAACAGGATCAAGGCGCCTGTCACGTATTCCGCCGCCAGCAGGATCGCTCCGCGCGGGAAACCGAGCTCGACCAGCGCGAGCAGGGCGAGGAACGTGACCGCATACAGGCCCATCAGCGGATGCAGCAGAATGGCCAGCACCAGCAGCAGCGCCGCTCGTCCCCAGCGATGCCCGAGGATCGCCGCCAGCGCGAAGAGGCTGAGCGGAGTCGAAAACGAACGCGCCGTGACGTAGGGGTCCATCAGGAACAGCGAGGTGCCCGCAATGGGAAGCGTGAAGCATGCAGCGGCCAGCGCAGTGGCGCACCACACTTCCGCTGTGCGTGCGAAGAGCCGCTGTGCGACCGCACGGCAGGCCAGCAGGAAGAGCACGATCGAGACCAGGTGGGTCACGAGCAGGAGCAGCGGCAGCGGCAGGTGTGTCCATGCGGCCAGCGCGGCCAGCACATGCGCGAAGAGCGAGAGATGCGTGTGCGCGGCGACGAACTGCGCGTCGGGGCGATACAGCTCCGGGTGCATCAGGTGCAGGATGCCGGCGTCATAGATGCCGGCATCGTCCGCCCAGGGATGCCAGCCATGAACCAGGAGGACAGCGAGCGTCAGCAGGGCAATGCCGGCCCAGATAGCAACGGGACGCGGAGCGACCTTCGCATGAAATGCCTGACGGGGCCGGGCAACAGCGGGTGGAGCGGGAGCGGAGGCGATCAGAAGAGAAATCAAGGAAGCCCGAAAAAGTGAAAACTTATTCTAACCCGCACTGACTGGGGGACCTCCGGGCGGACTGACTTTTAGACGCGATGGCAGGGGGCTTTGGACGCAGCGGGCCCAAAAGGGGTCCGCACCAAATTTGCCTTCGAAGTGTCATTCCGACCGAAGCGACCACAGGGAGCGCAGTGGAGGAACCTGCAGTGAGTCCGCTCGCTCCAGAAGCCCTTGATAAGCGAACGAAACTGCAGGCTCCTCCACCGCGCAAGACGGTAAAACGGTCTCGCTTCGCTCGGAATGACTGGCTTCTTTTAAGAATCCTGCCCAGTGCAGGCATGCCGAAGACAGCCAGGGAACGATTCCAGGGAAAACAGCCCAAAAGAAAAGCCCGGCCTCCGCGAGGGAGACCGGGCCGGTGTGTGCGTTCCGGTTAGAACTTCTCGGGAAGCTGTGCCGTGCTCCAGCCGCCGCCGAGCGCCTTGATGAGCGACACGCTCGCCGCGAACTGCCGGGTCACGATGTCGGTCTGGGTGCGCTCGTTCGAAAGCTGCGTGGTCTGGGCGGTCAGTACTTCGAGGTAGGTCGTTACGCCGCCCTTGTAGCGATTCGTGCTGAGCTGCAGCGAGTGCCGCGAGGAGTCGACGGCGCGGGTCTGCGCCTCCGCCTCGTCGTTCAGGATGCGCAGCGCCGCCAGCTCGTCTTCTACTTCCTGGAAGGCGTTGAGCACCGTCTGACGATAGGTCGCGGTCTGCTGGTCGTAGGCGTCACGCGCCGACTGCGTCAGCGCATGGCGCCGTCCGCCGTCGAAGAGCAGTTCCGTCGCCGAGGCGCCCAGCGACCAGAGCGCGCTCGGTCCTTGCAGCCAGTTGCCCGGCCGCGTGCTCTCAAATCCGCCCGCGCCGTTCAGCTGGATCGTCGGATAGTAGGCCGAGATGGCGATGCCGATCTGCGCGTTCGCCGCGTCGGTCCGGCGCTCCGCGGCGGAGATATCCGGACGCCGTTCCAGCAGCTCTGTCGGCACGCCGGTGGGAACCACGGGCAGCGTCAGGTCGAGCGGCGAGAAGGGCAGGGTAAAGGTGGAAGCGGAGACGCCGATCAGCGTGGCGATCGCGTGCTCATACTGCGCCCGCGCCACGCCGATGTCGATGTCCTGCGCCTTGACCGTGTCGAGCTGCGTCTGCGCCTGCGCCACGTCCACGTCCGTCGCCACGCCGCCCTTGAAGCGGACCTGCGTCAGCTTCAGGTAGTCGGTGTCGGCGTTCACGGTGTTGTCGAGCAGCCGCTTCTGCGAATCCAGGCCACGCAGCTCGAAGTAGTCCATCGCCAGCTCCGAGCGCAGGCTCAGCTCGGTGTTGGCCAGGTCCGCAGCCGAGGCCTGCGCGGTCGCCCGCTGCTCCTCGACGGTGCGCCGCACCTGCCCCCAGAGATCCGGCTCCCAGCTCGCCTGGCCCGCAATGGTGAAGGTGTTGTACTGGTAGCTCGTCTGGCCGGGAACGGTGTTGGGCTGGTGGTAGGACTCTTTCGTGCGCGAGACCGACGGTCCGGCGCTCAGCGTCGGATAGTACGCGGCCCGGGCCACGCTCACCTGCTGGCGCGCCTGCTGGTACTGCTCATAGGCGGCCTTGAGCGTCTGGTTCGAGACGGCAACCTTCTCCTCGAGCCCGTTCAGCTGGGAGTCGTTATAGATTTCCCACCATTTGCCCTTCGCCATGGCGTCGGCAGGGGTGGCCTGTTTCCAGTCGCCGCCCGGGGGATTCGGCGGCGGCGTTTCTTTATAGGCCGCAGGCGCCGGAGGCGCGGAGGGCCGCTGATAGTTCGGGCCCACCGAGCAGCCGGCCAGCGCCATGAGCGCCAGGCTGGCTGCGGTGAGCAGGCCGCGGGATGGAATGGATGCGGGGTTGCGCATGACTACTTCCCGCCTCCCTGGCCACCGGTCTGGCTGCTGGTTTGGCCCTGGCCCGGGTTCTGCTGCTGCTGTTGCGGGCCCTGTTTCTGCTGCTGCACCTGTACCGTCTCACCGTCGATCAGTGAGTCCGGCGGGTTCTGGATCACTTCGCTGTCCGCCTCCAGCCCCGAGATGATCTGCACCGTCTTGCCGTCGTCCTGGCCGATCACGACCGGCACCAGCTTGGCCTTGTTGCCCTGCACGATGCCCACACGCAGGCCCTCGGAGCGGAACATCAGTGTCGAAACCGGTACGACCTGGGCCTTCTGCGCGGCCGGGATCTTGAAGTGGACCTGCGCGTAGCCGCCCGGATAGAGCGTGCCCTTGCGGTTGTCCACGTCCACTTCCACCAGCAGCGTACGGGTGGTCAGGTCGATGGCCCGCGCGGTGCGCACGATCTTGCCTTCGAAGTTCTGGCCGGGAAATTCGGTGAGCGTCAGCGTCGCTTCCACGCCGGGCTTCATCGCAGGCTGGTAGACCTGCGGCACGTTCACGTAGACGCGCAGGATGTGCTCATCCGATAGGTGGAAGAGCTGGCTGCCGGGCGTGGTGCCTGCGCCCTCGTTGATCAGCGAGCCGGTATCCACGTTGCGCAGCGTGACCGTGCCGGAGAACGGCGCGTAGACCTTCTCGAAGCCGACCAGCTGCTCATAGTGCTGCACATTGGCCTGTGCCGACTCCACCTGCGTGTTGGTCGACTTCTCCTGCGTGGTGAAGGTGTCCGTATCCTGCGCGGAGACGGCGTTGGCCTTGAGCAGGTCCTGGTAGCGGGCCGACTGCACCTTGGCGTTGCCGGCGTTCGCCTGCGCGGTGGCCAGCTCGGCCTTGGCCTGCGCCAGCTCCTGATCCACTTCCGGGCTGTCGATGATCGCCAGCAGCTGTCCCTGCTTCACGTGAGCGCCGATGTCGAAGTACCACTTCTGCAGGTAGCCGTTGGTGCGCGCGTAGATCGGCGCATCCACGTAAGCCTGCATGTTGCCGGGCAGGATGACTTCGTTGATCGGCTTGCCGGGCTGCGGCTTATCGACCAGCACGCTCGGCGCAGCCAGGTCCGTGGTCTCCTTCTGCAGCTCCTTTTCCGCATGGAGCCGCGGCAGGATACCGGTGACGACGAGGACGGCGGCCACAACAAGAAGAATGAAGAGCAGCAACAACGCCTTACCGCCGGAAAGCGGGGGCCGGGAATGTTCTGTAGTATTCGCAGGTTGATTCATCACTGGTTCTCCGCCGTCTCGGGCTTCTTGGAATGTTCGCGCGCTTCGCGCTCGCGCTTTTTCTTCTCCGCGCGGCCATGCAGGACGCTGAAGAAGGTAGGTACGAAGAAAAGGGTCGATACCGTGGCAAAGAGCAGACCGCCGATGACGGCGCGTCCCAGCGGCGCATTCTGCTCGCCGCCGTCGCCCAGTCCCAGCGCCATGGGCACCATGCCGATGATCATGGCCAGTGCCGTCATGATGACCGGGCGGAAGCGCACGAAGCCGGCGCTCAGTGCCGCGGCTCGCGCATCCCCGACCGTCTCCTCCAGCTGCTCGCGGGCAAAGCTGATGACCAGGATCGAGTTCGAAGTCGCCACGCCCATGCACATGATGGCGCCGGTCAGAGCCGGCACGCTGATGTGCGTGTGCGTGAGGAACAGCATCCAGACGATACCTGCAATCGCCGCGGGCAGACCCGAGATGATGATGAACGGATCCATCCACGACTGGAAGTTCACCACGATCAGCAGGTAGACCAGCAGGATCGAGAAGACCAGTCCGGCCATCAGGCCGAAGAACGAGGTCTTCATCGTCTGCACCTGGCCGCGTACTGCGATTGTCGAGCCGCGCGGCACCTTGCTCTTGTTGTTCGCCAGGATTTTCTCGATCTGCTTATCCACGCTGGCAAGGTCGGTGTTCACGACGTTGCCGTAGATATCGAGCACCGGGGCGATGTTGTAGTGCGTGACCGTGGCCATTTCGTTGCCCGGATTGATGGTAGCCACGTTGCCCAGCACCTGTCCCGGATTGGCCGCGGTCGGGGCGGTCGTCGAAGCTTCAATGACCCCGTTCGGCTGCGGCGCAGGGGAGGCCGAGGTCGTGGAGGCTCCAAGCACGGGAATGTTCCTGAAGTCGTTCATCGAATCCAGGTTGTACTGAGGCGACTGCACGGCAATTTCATAGCTGGCCCCGGTGGTCGGGTCCATCCAGAAACTGGGCGCGGTCTGGAAGCTGCCGCTGGTGGCCGTCAGCAGGCTGTTGGTGACGTTCTGCTCCTGGAGGCCAAGCTGCTGGGCCTTCGTGCGGTTGACATTGACCGTGAGCACCGGCTGATCGAAGGGCTGCTGGATGCGCATGTCCGCGGTGCCCGGCACCTGCTTGATCTGGTTAAGCAGCTGCAGCGCCAGAGCATGGTTGGCCTGCAGATTCTTGCCCGTGACCTGGATATCGATCGGCGCGGGCAGACCGAAGTTCAGGATCTGCGTCGTCATGTCCACCGGCAGCGTGTAGAAGGTGACGCCGGGGAAGCGACGGTTCAGGATCTTGCGCAGCTTCTGCACGTAATCGTCGGTCGGATGATGCTTCTCGGTCAGCGAAACCGAGATGTCCGCATCTTCCGGACCGATGACCGCGTCGTTCGCGTACGAAGTGTTGATACCGCTGTAGGGCAGGCCGATGTTGTCAATGATGGTGACCAGTTCGCTCTTCGGCACCACCTCGCGGATCGTGCGGTCCACCTGGTCGCAGAGGTCCGCCACGTTTTCGATACGCGTGCCGGTCTGGGCGCGGACGTGGAACTCGAACTGGCCGCTATCGACCGACGGGAAGAAGTCTTCACCGAGGAACGGGTAGAGTCCTGCCGCTGACACGATCGCCAGGATCAGGAAGACGATAAGGAAGATCGCCGAGTGGCCGAGGCAGAACTCGAGGATGCCGCGATAGCCGACGCGCAGCTTCTCGAAGTAGTGCTCAAAGCCGAGCTGCAGGCGCACCAGAGGATTGCGGCTGCTCTTCTTGCTCTCGGCCTCATGCTCGTCGTGCTCCTTGAGCAGGTACTTGGCCATCGTCGGCACAACCGTACGCGAGAGCAGGTAGCTGGCCATCATGGCGAAGCAGACCGCCTCGGCCAGCGGCACGAAGAGGTACTTCGATACGCCGGTGAGGAAGAACATCGGCACGAAGACGATGCAGATGGAGATGGTGGCGACCAGCGCCGGAACCGCGATCTGCGCCGCGCCATCGAGAATCGCCTGCTCGATCGCCTTGCCTTCTTCGAGGTTGCGGTTGATGTTCTCGATTTCGACCGTCGCGTCGTCGACCAGGATGCCGACGGCCAGCGCCAGGCCGCCGAGGGTCATCAGGTTGATCGTCTCGCCGAGCGCCGCCAGCAGCAGCAGCGAGGAGAGAATCGAGAGCGGAATCGAGACGGCGATGATCAGCGTCGAGCGCCAGCTGCCGAGGAAGAGCAGGATCATGACCGCCGTGAGGCAGGCGGCGATGATCGCCTCACGCACCACGCCGAAGACGGCCGCGCGGACGAAGATCGACTGGTCGCCCAGCGGGGTGATCTTCAGTGCCGCGGGGAACTGCGGCTGAATGTCCACCAGCTTCTCGCGGATGCCCTTCACGATGGCCAGCGTCGAGTTGTTGCCGGTCTTGATGATCGAGAGCAGCGAGGCTCTCTGTCCATCGACGCGCACGATGTTGGTCTGCGGCGGGAAGCCGTCGCGCACGTGGCCGATGTCGTGCATGTAGACCATCGCGCCATTCACCGAGCGAATGGGCAGATCGTTCAGCTCCGAGATCGCCAGCGGTGCAGCATTGGTCTCGATCTGGTATTCGAAGGTGCCGATCTTGATGGTGCCTGAGGGCAGAATGATGTTCTGCTGGCCCATTGCGGTGGAGACGTCACCCGGTGTGACGCCCTTGGCCTGCATCAGCTGCTCGTTGAGATCGACCTGGATCTGGCGCTGCTTGCCACCGTACGGATACGGAATACCCGCGCCGGGAATGGTGACCAGCTGCACGCGGATGAAGTTCAGGCCGAAGTCGTTCAGCTGCTGTTCGCTGAGTCCCTGGCCGGAGAGGCCGAGCTGCAGGATCGGCACGCTCGAAGCCGAGTACTGCAGCACCAGCGGCGGCGTCGTGCCGCTCGGCAGCTGTTTCAGCTGCGTCTGGCTGATCGCGGTGATCTGCGCCACGGCATTGCCGATGTCCACGCCCGGCTGGAAGTAGACCTTGATCACGCCGATGCCGTACATGGAGTTCGACTCGGTGTGCTCGATGTCGTTGACCGTCGTCGTCAGCGTGCGCTCGCTCTGGTACACGATGCGGTTGGCCATCTGCTCGGCCGACAAACCGGTGTACTGCCACACGATCGAGACGACCGGGATATTGATGTTGGGGAAAATATCCGTTGGCGTGTTGAAAACCGCCAGCGGCCCGAGAATCATCAGCAGAAGCGCAAGGACAGCAAAGGTGTAAGGCCGTCGTAGCGCGAGGCGAACAATCCACATAACGTTTCAGCGACTCCGAGATCGGTGAAGCGGACATTCCAGGCAGGGCGCGCAGCGGTTGCGGCGACGGCTGCCTCTGGTCCGCGAAGGACTACGCAAGCTGAAGAGACGTTTCCTCTGAGGACGGCAGCGGTGGACGCCACGTCCCTTATCGGAATTGCCCTCCAGTACGTTCGCGATGCAAGCCAACAGGCTGAAGCCGCGGCAGGCACGGGAACATGCCTGACCCGCTCCGGCCGGAGCAAACAACAAGACCCGAAGCCGGAAAGGTGAGAGCCGGATGCCCCGGGCAGGGATAGCACCAAAATACAACTAGACGAAGAAGGGGAAGCGAAAGACGCCCATTCGTCTCTGCCGCCGTGGCAGCGGAAGAAGGCGCAGCAACGGTAGAGATTTGGATGACGGGGTGTGGACGAGCGATGCGGAGATTCTGACGAAAATGGCTCTGCGGCGATATTTCAGGAAGTAGTTCTAGCCCACGTCTCAAATCGAGACGTGGGGCACCCGGGGTTCTTTTCGTCTTAACAATAAGGTTGTCGTTCCGACCGGAAAGGCAGATGGCCGTGGAGTGGAGGCACCTGCAGTTCTCCCTGAACAAGCGAAGATGCGGGTGCCCCATCCAAGCTTTGCTTGGGTGGGAGGGTAAGGCCATCCGCAGTTTTCCCTATCCAGCGAAGAACCGCAGGTTCCTCCACTGCGCGAGACGAAAGACGCCTCGCTTCGGTCGGAATGACAAATCTGCTTGGAGTTAGTGCTTCCCCACTCAAGCCAACTGCAGGCTTGAATGGGCCACCGTCCAAGTTGATGCTCTATCTGAGCCCTGTCAAAGATTGAGCTTTTTGAAAATACGTTCGGGGATACTTCGGATGATGAACATGATAAGCGCCCAGAAAGGCGGCAGATAGACCACATCCCTGCGCTTCTCCACGGCCTTCAGAATGCCGTGCGCCACGGCCGCAGGAGACGCAAAGAGCGGCGAAGGCGGCAGGTGCGCCGTCATCGGCGTCCGCACAAAGCCTGGCTTGATCGTGAGCACCTGCACTCCGGCGCGGTCGATGCGGTTGCGCACGCCGTCGAGGAAGATGGTAAGCCCGCCTTTGGATGCGCCGTAGACGTAATTGCTCTTGCGTCCGCGGTCACCGGCCACCGATGAAATCACCGCCAACGTGCCCTGCTTCGATTGCTCGAAGTAGTTCGCCAGCCAGGTAATCATCGAGACCGGAGCCATGAAGTTCGTGCCCAGAATCGCCTCGGCCACGGGATAGCTGGCCTCGGCTTCCGGCTGCTCGCCGAGGATGCCGTGCGCCAGCAGCGCCAGCTCGATGGTGCCGAGGTTGAGAGCGGCAGAAGCCAGCATCGCCGGGTGCGCCACTGTGTCGTCAAGGTCCATCACATGCGTCGCCACGGAGGCTGCTCCACGCGTGCGCAGATCGGCGGCCACTGCTTCGAGGCGTTCGGCGTTGCGGGCCACGAGAAAGAAGCTCACGCCGCGTCCGGTCCCTGCTTCCACAAAGGCGCGCAGTGTCGCTTCGGCAATGGCCGAGGTTGCGCCCAGCGCGAGAATGCGCGTGGGCAGCGGGCGTGCATTCGATTTAGCCATCGATCGGTCTCCGTCCGGTCACGCGCTGCCAGAAGGCCGAGTCGAACGCGGGGTCAATGTAGGGCAGGAACTCCTGCCACTGCGGATAGAAGGCCTGGTACTGGGCCGCGGTCATGCGGGCGTCCTTGGCCGAGTACATGCGGCCACCATAATCGAGCGTGATCGCCGCCAGCCGGTCGAGCAGATCGAAGCTCACATCCTGGCGGATGGGGAAGTCGAGCGCCAGCATCACGCCCGGCGCGGGGAAGCTCATCAGGCCTGGCGAAGGGATATCGCCGAAGAACTTGATGACCGCAAGGAAGGAGGCCAGCCCGGAGCGCGTGATCGCCTTCAGGATCTCGGCCATGCCTTCCTTGCCGGCCTCGAAAGGAATCACATTCTGGAACTGCAGCAGCCCGGCCTTGCCGTACATCTTGTTCCAGTGCAGCACCGAGTCCAGAGGGTAGAAATACGGCTCGTAGTCGACCACCGACGTCTGCTGCTTCTTGAGCTGCTTGTTGTAGTACGCGGTGTTGAAGGCCGCCATCGAGAACTTGTTCAGCGCGATTTCCGGCAGGTCGAGGGGGAAAGCCAGCCACGGCTCCTTGCTCTTGGCGAGCGAGCCGGGAATCGTCGCGTGCTCGCCCTGCATGAAGATGCCGCGCGCAAAGTTCTTGCCTGTCGCCACGCAGTCGATCCACGCCACCGTGTACTCGCTCTGCGAGCTCTCGGCGAGCGCGAAGAACTCGTCGAGGCCTACGAACTTGTCGCCCTGGTAGTCGATCATGCGCGAGACGATCGGACGCAGCCGGATCTCAGCCCAGGTGATGAGGCCGGTCAGGCCCATGCCGCCGACGGTCGCCCGGAACCACTCCGCATTCTCCGTGGGGCTGCACAGGATCCGCGTGCCGTCCGAGCGCACCAGTTCGAAGCGCGGGACGTGACATCCAAAACTCCCGGCGGTGTGGTGGTTCTTGCCGTGGATGTCGTTGGCGATCGCGCCCCCGACCGTCACGTACTTTGTGCCCGGCGTGACCGGCAGGAAGAAGCCGCGCGGCACTGCGAAGTCGAGGATCTCGGCCAGAGTAATGCCGGCCTCGCAGCGCAGCAGGCCGCTTTGCGGGTCGAAGGCGATCAGCCGGTCCATGCCGCGGGTGTGCAGCAGCGTGCCGCCTTCGAGCAGACAGACATCACCGTAGCTGCGCCCGGCGCCGACCGGCAGCATGTGCCCGGTGGTCTGCTGGCGAAGGGGAAAATCGCCGCGCCAGTGCAGCGGCACCAGCGTGGCGTCGAGACGAGGGTACCGTCCCCAGCTCTCGAAGCTGGGTTTGGATTTCGATCTGGCCATAAATGTCCGGAGAACAGGGCTCCTGTTTCTGAGGTTACACGGAGGAAGAGGTCGGTTTATATGGCGGCCAGCACGGCGATCACCGCGATGCATGCGCCGATCAGCAGACTCATCCTGTCGGTGACGGCAAAGATCACCGGGTCTTCATCGAGTTCACCACGTGAGGCCAGCAGCCACACCCGGCTCAGCCACAGGATCATCAGCGGCGTCATCAGCCACATCCGCGTGGGGTGGTGATAGAGATCCATGATGTCCGGGCTGTTGATGTAGAGCGCGAAGACCACCACCGCCGCGTAGGCGCTGGCCGTGCCGAAGGAGCGCAGCTGCTCGATATCCGAGAGCAGGTAGCCGCGGCCGTTTGAAAGCGCCTGGCCACTGGCCTTCACGTTCTGCAGTTCGGCAAAGCGCTTGACCATCGCCAGCGAGAGGAAGAGGAAGACCGAGAGTGCCGCGAGCCATGGCGAGAAGGTCACGCTGGTCGCCGCGCCGCCCGCGAGCATGCGCAGCGTGTAGAGGCCGGAGAGCAGCACGACGTCGATCAGCATCACCCGCTTCAGGTGCAGCGAATAGGCGAGTGTCGTCACCAGGTAAGTGACGAGCCAGCCGAGGAAGCCGATGGGGAGCATCGCGGCTCCGGCAAAGGCGAGCGCGAGAAATGTCGCCGAGATGAGCACGCCGCTCTTCGGCGAAAGATCGCCCGAGGCAAATGGCCGCCGCCGCTTCTTGGGGTGCTTCCGGTCAGCCTCGATATCCAGCAGGTCGTTGACGATGTAGGTTGCCGAGGCGCAGAGGCTGAAGCTCAGGAAAGCAATGAGCGCCTGGCCGACGAGCCGCAGGCTCAGCATGTGCGCCAGCAGCAGCGGCACGAAGATGAGGACGTTCTTCGCCCACTGGTGCAGGCGGATGGTCTTGAGCAGGACTTTGCCCATCGGGGCGCGGTCATCGAACTGCCGTGCGACGGAGACCTTGTGGCGGCGCAGCAGCCCGCGCAGGGCGCGGTCGGGGTTCGCCGTCATTGGCTCGGCGGAGTGCTGCAGCAGCGGCAGGTCCGGCCGCGCGTTGCCGATGTAGTCGAAGCCCTCGGCGGCGAACTTCTGCTGCAGGCTGCCGAGCTTGTTGTGCCCGGTCAGGTTCGTGGTTCCGTCGCTGGCCAGTACTTCGTCGAAGATGGCGAGATGATCGGAGATGCGCCGCGCCAGCGTGGCGTCGGCGCCGGTGGTCAGGTAGAGCCTGCGCCCCTCGCGATGCTGCTCCATCAGGTACTCGAGCAGCTTGCGGTTATAGGGCAGATGCGTAGGGTCGAGCTGGACGAAGCTTCCGACTTTGGACTTGAGTGCTGCCTTGCCGCCGGAGATCCAGAGCGGAGCCTGCAGCGCCTTCAGCGGATAGGTGCGGGCGAGCAGCAGCAGCGAGTCGACGAGGGTGTCGCTCTTGACGAGGGTGCCGTCCAGGTCCACGCACAGCGCGCGGCCGGATGCGGCGGCAGTTTCATCGGGGGCCACAGCCTGCGATACCATTGGCTCTCCTAAGGCGCAACAGTCAGCAGCTCCGTTCTCATACGGGCGGCTTACTCAATCGGGCGAGTGAAGGGGCCGGTCGTGTGTGCGCCGGCCCCTTTCAGCGAATTATGGTTGCCTGCAGCCCGTTCCGGCCACCCTAGTGGGTAAGGATCGGCTCCAGCGCTGCGGCCGAGTGATCCCTGCGGTGTTCCGGGAAGTAGGCATTCAGTATGTACTGTTCGATCATGCGCTGCGTATTAAAGTACGAGCCGTTCAGCGCGATCGTCGAACGCATGATCCGTTTCCACTGATTCTGGTCGCCATAGTATAGCGGCAGAATCACCTGCTCGAGGTGCTCGTAGAGCGAGGTCGCCTCGCCGGCATCGTCATCGTGGTCGGCGATGGCCCAGCCGGTTACGCCCTCGATCCAGCCCTCGATCCACCACCCGTCCAGGATGCTCAGGCTGGGCACGCCGTTCAGCGCCGCCTTCATGCCGCTGGTGCCCGAAGCCTCATAGGGGCGTTTCGGCGTATTCAGCCACAGGTCCACGCCGCCGGTCAGCAGAGCGCCCAGCTGCCACTCGTAGTTCTCGAGATAGACGATGCGCAGGTCGGCGTTGCCCAGCTCCTTCGCCAGCTCGATCACGCGCCGGATCTTGGCCTTGCCGGGTTCGTCGGCAGGATGCGCCTTGCCGCTGTAGATCACCTGCAGGCCGCCGTGCTCGTGGGCCATCTTCACCAGCCGTTCGGGATCGGTGAAGAGCAGGTCGCAACGCTTGTAGGTGGCCGCGCGCCGCGCAAAGCCGATGGTAAAGATATCCGGCCGCAGCTCGACGCCGGTGCGCTCGTTTACTGCTGCAATCAGAGCCAGCTTCGACTCGCGGTGCGCCTGCTCGATCTCCTCTTCCGGGATGTCGATGGCGTAGCGCAGCGAAATATTGTCCTGCCGCCAGCGCGGCATATGGCGGTCGAAGGCTGCCTGGATGGCGGGCGAGGTCCAGGTCGCCGCGTGTACGCCGTTGGTGATCGCGTCGATCCGGTATTCGGGGAACATGGCGCGCGAGACCTTGCCATGCTGCATGGCCACGCCGTTCACGTAACGCGCAAAGCGCAGCGCGATGTACGTCATGTTCAGCAGCCCGTCGTGGAAGCAGCCCAGCCGCTCGAAGGTCCGTGTGCGCTCCGGCCCCAGGATGCGGTTCGACTGGTCGGCGGAGAAGCGGTCGTGTCCGGCGGGCACAGGCGTGTGCGTGGTGAAGACGCAGCGGCGGCGCACCGCATCCACGGTGGACTCGTCGGCGCTGTCCAGCGGCGAACCGAAGAGCTGCTTCTCGAGCAGCGCAATGGTCAGCAGCGCCGCGTGGCCTTCGTTCATGTGATACACAATCGGCCGATAATCGAGCGCCTCCAGAATGCGGGCGCCTCCGATGCCGAGCACAGCCTCCTGGCGCAGCCGGTAATCGCCGTCGCCGCCGTAAAGATGGTCGGTGAGAATGCGGTCCTTCGGATCGTTGCGCTCGAGGTTGGTATCGAGGAAGTAGATCGGGATGGTGTGGCCGGTTACGCCGATCACGTCATGCCGCCAGGCGCGGATGGTCACCGGCCGGTCTTCGACGACGATGGTCACGGTAGGCCCTTCGGCCGTCAGCTGGGACTCAATATCCCAGGGCTGCGTCTCTTCGGTCTGCACGCCATCGGCGTCGAGGTGCTGCCGGAAGTAGCCCTTGCGGTGAGCCAGGGTGAGCGCCACCAGGGGCAGGCTCAGGTCTGCGGCCGAGCGCAGGGTATCGCCGGCAAGCACGCCCAGGCCGCCGCTGTAGGTCGGCATCGAGGGATCGACGGCGATTTCCATCGAAAAGTAGGCAACGACGCTGCGTTCCTGTGCAGACGCCAGTTCGGCCATTTGCTGAAGCTGATTGAATCGCATGTGTGGAAAGCATCTCCGCGAACAGAGTAGGGGCCACTCCGCGGAAAGCTGTCCGGCGGCCCGAATGCGGACCATGCACTGCCGGCAGGTAGCCGAGGAGGCCGCGTTTTTCGCCAGCGCTAACGGAGCGCCGGTTGGACGCTGGCGCATGTCCACGTGCCGCGGCCAGCTCCGATTAGCCAGATTCTAGCAAGCCGGTTCCGGAATCCCGAGTGAAAAGCGGAAGACAGGGACGCTGGAAAGGTACGACTTTCGCGGTAGTTTGTGCGGAAGGGATGGTTTGTTGCGCCGGGGGAGTCTTTCCTCTTTACAGCAAACTGTCATTCCGACCGGAGCGGCCGCAGGCCGCGCAGCGGAGGAACCTGCGGTTCTCTTTGCATATGCGAGGATATCGGTGCCCCAGCCAGGCTTCGCTTGAGTTGGGAGGATAAACCGCCTGCAGTTTCTTCGATCCAGCGGAGAACTGCGGGTCCTCCACTTCGCGAGACAAAAAGCGTCTCGCTTCGGTCGGAATGACAGATCTGCTTTGGAATTAGTGCTTCCCCACTCAAGCCAACTGCGGGCTTGCATGGGCCACCATCGGAATCGAGCAAGCCCACGTCTCAGAGTCGAGACGTGGGGCACCCGGGTTCTTTTCTACACGAAAAAGAATTGTCATTCCGACCCGAGCGGCCGCAGGCCGCGCAGCGGAGGAACCTGCGGTTCTCTTTGCCCTACTCCGCGATGCGGTGTACGCCGTCCGAGGCGTGGCAGCGATAGATATCCGCCGAGATGCCTGTCGCCGCGTGATACCCCTTGCGCAGGTTCTCGATGAAGGTCGTCGCATGCGCCTCTTCGACGAGGTTCACGGTGCATCCGCCGAAGCCGCCGCCGGTCAGGCGTGCGCCGATGACACCCGCCTCCTTCGACGCCAGATCGACGAGGATATCGGCCTCCGGGCAGCTGCCCTCGAAGTCGTCGCGATAGCTGGCGTGGGCCTCGTACATCAGGCGGCCGAGCGTCTTCAGGTCGCCGGCCTCGAGCGCCGCCGCTGCGGCTACCGTGCGGTCGTCCTCGGTAATGACGTGGCGTGTGCGCTTGAGCACGTCGGGCGGCATCTCGCTGCCCCACTTGGCCAGGTCGTCCACGGTCGCGTCGCGCAGAAACTTGATCTCCGGCCGGTGCGCATGCAGGATGCGGGTGCCTTCTTCCACCTCGGCGCGGCGCGTGTTGTATTCGCCACCCGCGTGCGAGTGCTTCACCATGGTGTTCGAGATCACGATCGCGATATTGGCCGGGATCGGCGCAAGCTTGTAGTCGAGCGAACGGCAGTCGAGCAGCAGCGCGTGATTTTCCTTACCGCAGCAGGCGATGAACTGGTCCATGATGCCGGTCGACGCGCCGACATAGACATTCTCCGCGCGGCGGCAGAGCTGGGCCATCTCGGGCAGGGGAATCTCCTTGCCGGTAAGGCTCAGCAGCGCGCTGATCGTCGCCACCTCGACGGATGCGGACGAGCTCAAGCCTGCGCCCAGCGGCACATCGCCCTTGAGCGTGAGGCTAAATGCGGGTACGTCGATACCCTTTTCGCGCAGCGCCCACAGCACGCCGAGCGGGTAATCGCTCCAGTGGTGCCGCGCCTTCTCCGGAAGCTGCTGGAGCGAATGCGTGACTGTCTCATTAAAGTTCTGCGAGGCGATGACGACCTGCCCATCGGTGCGCGGCGAGATGGCGGCGATCGTCTCGAAATCGATGGCCGCGGGCATGACGAAGCCCTCGGCATAGTCGGTGTGCTCACCGATAATATTGACGCGGCCCGGCGCGGAGAACAGCGCGGGCGCCTGCTGGAAGGCCTGGAGATGGGCTTCCCTGGTACCGTTTACATCTAGCATCGAACAAGCCTTTCTAAGCTCTGCGGATTAACGATAACACTATGACGAAACCGGGGCACGCGGCGATCGCTCCCCGCGTGCCAAAGATGGGACGTTCACTTGCCGGAAGCGCGAATGGTCATCCACCAGCTCGCCGCTTCGCCGGGAGCCAGTGTGCGTTGCTGGCCGGACTCGATTGCCTGCGCCAGCGAGTCCATCGGCGCGGTGCAGGGCTCGATGGCGATGGCGTTCTGCCGGTTGGCAGCGCCCTCGGGCCAGCCGCCATAGCAGAGCCAGAGACCGAGATAAGGAGTCAGCGCCGGATCGAACCCGATCTCGAGCCGGATTCCGTGCTGCCTGCGCTCGAGCACGCACCAGCCCTCGGCCGGAGCCGCGGTAAAAAGCTTGTCGCCGTAGCCGCTGGTCACAGGAGCAGCCACGTCGAGCCGCGCGGTCGAGCCGTTCGCCAGCGATGCCTCCGGCCAGGCGAGTTTCGAGCCCGAAGCGCCGAGCCGCCCGCCGCCCGAGCCCTCGAGCGTGACTTCCTTCACCGATTCCGGCAGCGTCAGCACGTCCCCGGCGTCGACCGTATATAGAGGATGCGCGCACCAGGCCCAGGGCAGCGGCTGCGAGGTCACGTTCTCGACGCGGTACTCGATGCGCAGCTCGTTTCCTGTGAGCGTGAAGGTGCGGTCGAAGCGCAGCGGCAGCACGGAGCCGGTCGCGGTCAGCGTGGCCGAGGTTGCGGAGGACGCGGTGACTGCGCAGGGCAGCCGCCAGTACTCGCCGTGATCCGGCACAAAGACGCCGTCGGGCAGGATGCAGGCTGCGACGGAGGGCAGGCACTCGTCGATGCCGCTCGCGTCACTCTCCTCGAAGCCCATGAACAGGTCGCGCTCGGCGTAAGGCTTCAGCGGCTGCTGCAGCAGTTCCACGCCGCCGAGTTGCAGCTGGCCGACCTTGCCGCCGAGGGCGGGGTAAATCGTGGCAGTAAAAGAGCCGGCCTCAAGGGTCAGCGTTTCGAATGCAGGGTGGTTCTGAGCCAAAGGGGAATTGCCTCGTCCGGATCTCGCTTCCCAGGCCTGCCCGCGTATAGAGCGGACAGGATAGAAGGTCGCTACCGGCAACTGTAGCAGAGCGAGCCACGCAGACGCGTGAACGCGAGGCCGCGGCGCTGGAGCTGCGATAAGGCCGGATGCCGGGTGCCCCACCTTTCGATTCTGAGAGGTGGGAAGAAGAACCCTCTACGCGGAACTCGGTTGTATCGACATATTCTGGATGCCTGCCTCTTGCAGGATGTTTCGAAGAAGTTTGTCATTCCTCCACTCCGTTCCCTGCGGTCGCTTCGATCGGAATGACAACTTCGAGGTTAGAAGTAGAGCCGCCAAACAAATAAGTCGATACGGCCTAGTCTCGTTGTCCGCCATAGGCGGCGACGAGACGTATGCCAGCCTGGTTCACCAGCTTTGGAAAGACAAAGACTTCACCCCATCCGATAGGGGTTACGTCGCGATAGATATGCATGCCATCGATCTCGTAGCCGGGATGAAGCTGCTTCCGCAACGAGGCGCGGGCATTCGGATTTGCCCCGTGCTCCAGGAGCAGTTTCGTAAATGGAGCATCGGCAGGCTCTCCGCGGTGATTCATCCAGAAGTTCGTTTGCGAGACGATCGTGGAGAACAGGGGCGTGTGTCCTCCGAAGCCTTCCGCGTCTACCGCTGCCGGAGCATCGGCATCCATGCCCTGGGCGAGCAGCCATTCGGCAATTTCCAGTTCGCCGTAGTCCGCGCACATGTGCAGCAAGGTAGCTCCGGCCAGCGGCGTGCCGTAGGTCATCTCAACCTCGTCGGAGCATCCCAGCTCCGGCGGGTAGATCTCGGCAAACGAAAACCTGCGGCGGAGCAATCCGGGGTCGAGCCGCAGATGCCGCTCGAGCAGGTCGATGCGCCCGCGATGAAGCGCCATCGCCGGCGTGTCCGGCAGGGCAAAACCATGATCGTGATAAAGCTCGAGAATGCGATGCTTTGCGCTCGGATTGCGGCTATCCGTCCCGAGCACTGTGCCTATCGGCGCGAGGAGGTTTCCTGTTTCGTCGGAGGCGCGCGCGCCCAGTTGAAAAAGCAGTTCCGTCCCCGCCACATTCAGCGTGTAAGCCGCGCCATCCAGCGATTCGTGCAAGGGACGTGGATTGTCCATCATTCCGTGCAGGCGACGCGCGGTTTCCACCTGCCCCTGCAGGCAGGCGCGTCCGAATGCATGCTGCCAGTCCTTCGCTCCAAGGGAGGAGAGCATTTCGATGATGGCGTCCTGACCGAGATTCGCGGCGTAGGACATCGGTGGTCCCCAGTTTCCTTTGACGCCACGCGCATCCTCCACGAGCAATCGCGGATCACGCAGCACCAGTGCGCGGACGGCTTCCACATCGCCTCGCCAGATCGCATCGGTCATGCGGCACGCAACCACCAGGCGCGGCCAGTCGGGCAGACCATAACTCTTCGCAAGGACGAATTGAGCGTCTGCCAGCTTGGGAGTTGCTGGCTTTGCCGCGGAGGTGTGTTCTTCGAACTCGGCGATCGCTGCGGGCTCGTTGCGTCGGAACGCGCGCAGCAGATCTTTTGCCTGATGCCTGAGTTGTTCGAGGTTGGGGCGGACGGGAACGTGACGGCTTGCCATAACGGACCTCCTTCGAGTCATGCCGTGGGTCCGCTGCCAGGCGAAAGGAGATTCGTTGAAACCGGATTTTGCACTTCGGCAGGTGGACTCGGTCCTCTCCGCGGACGGGTGGCGCCCTGTGCGCCGGTGCCAGTGTAGGCCCGCAGTGGTTCGAAAGCCAACAAATCCTGCAGCGGATGTCATGGCTTACACTCAAGCCACATGCGGAACCAGGGCTATGCCTGTACCGAAATCATCAGCAGCAAGCATCATGGGCAAACCCTGCTTTCGTACCTTGCAGGCCATTACCCGCACTCCACCGCGCAGGTCTGGCAGCAGAATCTGGACAACCGCGAAGTCACTCTCGACGGCGTGATTGCCACCGGAAGAGAATCACTGCGTTCAGGACAAACCCTTGTCTGGAACCGCCCGCCCTGGGTCGAGCCGGAGACGCCTCAGCACTTCGAAGTCCTGTTTGAAGACGCCTATCTGTTGGCTGTGAACAAGCCTGGCGGGCTGCCCACTCTCCCCGGCGGCGGCTTTATGGAGAACACGCTGATCCGCCTGGTGCAAAAGCAAACTCCCAGTGCAAATCCTGTCCACCGGTTGGGCCGAGCTACGACTGGCATCGTCCTCTTTGCCAAAACACCGCAGGCGGCCTCGCAGCTCTCTGCAGACTGGAACACGCCTAAAATTCAAAAGATCTACCGGGCGCTGGCCCAGGGCGTAGCGCAGCAGGACACCTACGAGATCCTCACGCCCATCGGCCTCGTACCGCATCCGCGTATCGGTTCTGTGTGGGCCGCCAGCCCAGATGGCAAGCCGTCAAAGTCATTGGCGAAGGTAATCTCACGCACGGCAGACAGCACGACCTTCGAAGTCAGCCTCTATTCGGGCCGCCCTCATCAGATCCGGATCCATCTGGCGTCCATTGGCCATCCCCTGGTTGGCGATCCTTTATACGGATTTACTGGCCTGCCTCTTGAGAATCTCCCCGGTCTGCCGGGCGATGGAGGATATCTCCTGCATGCACAGTTTCTGAACTTTCATCACCCCGTCACCCGGGAGCCAATCCATCTCGAGGCAGCTTTGCCGCCGGGATTCGCAGTACCGCAGTAGCTTGATGGTGGAGACGAAAGAGAGTATCTGCGCCCCGATTTCTAGGTGTGAAAACGGCTCTTTTTAACTCCGGGTTATGCGACGAGAAAGCCATCCGGACCAGCCCCGTAAAGCTGTCGCAATACGGGAAATAAGCATTTTTACTGGCCTTTAAGATTTTCCGGAGGCTCTTGCGTTCTCTGCTACACTGGGGGCGCGTTAGTTTCGAACCGGTCGAGAGTAGTCCTGTCCAACTAGCATGACCACTGTCAAAGGCTCCGATTCACTCCAGCGCAATTCACTCCAGGAATAAGCATCAGATGGAACAAGGTACTGTGAAGTGGTTTAACGACGCTAAGGGCTACGGCTTCATCTCTCGCCAGAATGGGGAAGACGTTTTCGTGCATTACTCTGCCATCAATTCGAATGGCTTCAAGAGTCTGCAGGAAGGCCAAGCCGTGCAGTTCAACGTCGTGAAGGGGCCGAAGGGCTGGCAGGCAGCAGACGTCCAGCCTTTGTAAATTGACGCAGACAGTGGATACACGGTTAGCAGGAAAGATATAGCTGACGAGTAACAAGGCGAGCTCTGGCTCGCCTTGTCACTTCCAGGTACATTCAGCGCGACCACTGCTGGAGCCGGTCACCCTCGCGGGTGAGACCCAAGTTGCTCCAGGGCATCGCAGGCGGACTTCACGCCATCTTCCTGGTTCACCTGCCGCGCCACCTCGATGGCGCGCCCTGCATAGTGTGTGTCCTCAAGCAGCATGCGGATGTGCCGCGCCGCGGCTTCGGGCGTATAGTCCTGCCGCCGGATCACTCGCGCCACGCCCAGTTGCCGCACGCGCCGCGCATTGTCCGGCTGGTCATGGCTGTAGGGCATTACCAGCATGGGGCGTCCCGCGCGCAGCGCCTGCGCCGTTGTGCCCACCCCGCCCTGGTGAATGATCGCCGAGGCGCGCGGGAAGAGCTGTGAATACGGCGCGTAGGTCGCGATCGTGATCTCGGGTGGGAGCGCCTGCTTGGGCCGGTTTGCCGGATCGCTGCCCGTGAGCAGCACCGCCCGCATACCCAGCTGCTTCGCGGCCGCTGCGCTCACTTCATAGAAGTCACCGGCCGCCATTACCGCGGCCGAGCCCAGGGTAAAGACGAGCGGCGGCGGTCCCGCTGCGAGAAACGCTTCAAGTGAGGGCGGCAGGTTGGTGTTGCCCGCGTCCCCGTCATAAAACGCAAAGCCGGTGATCTCGGTGTGCGCCGGCCAATCCGGCTGCGGATCGCCCAGCACGCGGGAGAACATCGCCAGCGTGAGCCGGGGCGAGAATTTTGCATCGAAGATCGGATCGGGGCCGCGCCTGAGTCCCAGCTCCTGCCGCAATTCATAGATCGGCTTCGGCCAGCTTCGCGTCACCACGCGCGCGAATCGTGGAATCGCATGGCCCACCGCAGGGATCGCCGACTGTACTTTGGCCAGCGTCGGATAGGGCGGCAGGACCGGCGGATCGTATCCCGAGAAGAACGAGAGCGGCGCCAATACATAGGAGGCCCACGGAATGCCGGTGACCTCGGCGACGATGGGCCCGGCATATGCCAGTTCGCCCGTCACCAGCAGGTCAGCGCCGCCCTCGGCTTCAACCGCGGCCATCAGGTCCTCGTAGCTGTCGCGGATCGAGGGGAAGAGAAACTCGCGCAGGCCGCGCTCGGTGCCCTTCTTGATGTCCCAGATCATCTCGACCATCCGCTTGTCGTTCGGATCCTGGTTGGGTCTTACCGGTGCGAAGCCGATGCCCAGCGGTTCGATCTTGTCGCGGAACATCGCCGGCACGGCCAGCACCGGAGTGTGGCCGCGCCGCTTGAGTTCGAGGCTGAGAGCTACCAGCGGGTTGATATCGCCGAAGGTCCCAAAGGTGGAGAAGACAATGCGCATGCTTGAAAGGCGTATTCAGTTAAAAGCTTGCCTCAAATATGTGAAACCTTTGTTCAAGCTGCCACTGTTGCTGCGCTTTTTCGCTTTTTGAGAGGAAATCGGCGCATGCTCCGTGGGGCGTTTCCTCGCCTAGCTGTCCCGTGCAGGCCGCCACCGGCCGGTCAAGCGTCTCCGGTAGCGTTTTCTGCCACAGGCTTTCGCCCGGCAGGAAGCTGTGCTCGATGCTGGTGCGCGCCATCTGTTTCAGATCATCGTAGGTGAGCGGATACGTAACCGCCGCGCGCACAAATTCATGCGTCAGGTCGATCCGCGAGACGCCTTCATCGTCGGTGGAGAGTGCGACCGGCACGCCGTACTTGCGATAGAGCTGGAGCGGATGGTCCTCGCCCTTGATGTTCAGGATCACGTCGTTGCTGGTCAGGTTGATCTCGACCATCACGTGCTTCGCCGCCAGCTCCTTCAGCAGGTCATAAGGACGGTCCTCATACATCACATCCACGCCGTGGCCGATGCGCTCCGCGCCTGCAACCTCCACCGCCTCGCGGATGTGGAAGGTCAGCCCGTCCGGCGTCACCATGCCCGGCGCGAGTTCGCCCGCATGCAGGCTCAGGTGACTGCCCGGGTAGAGCGGGCGCAGCGCAGCCAGCATGTGCATCTGTGCGTTGTAGTGGGTCATGGCAGCGTAGTTGTCTTCCGGCTGTACGAAGTTCATGCCCACCCAGCGGGGATCGCTGGCCATTACTTCGAAGCCCTGCACCACCTGCGCAAAGACAACCGCCGGCGGCAGCGCGCGGAGGATCTGGTAGATGTAGCGGATCTCCACCTTGCAGGCAGGCTGCGCGTCGGCCTGGCCGCAGTGCTCGATCCTCCGGCGATCGGCCTCGGCCGCGTCGAGATCGGAGCGGATGCCGGCGAGATTGCTGCGCACGCCGCCGTCGACCATTCGCTGGCGCAGCGCGGCGTAATCCGGATGCTCAGCCTCGAGCTCTTTCGCCAGCGGTGCGGCCAGCTGCGCTGTGGCTGAGAAGTCCGGAGTGTCCATCAATTCGAGATACTGCTCGTTCTGCGCAGCGGCGCGTGTCGCTACCTCGTCCAGCCATTCGCCCAGATGTCTGCGGCTTGTGCCGCGGAAGGCGTCAAAGGTGTCGAAGAACTGGTCATGGCCGGAGTCGGCGGTGCGCGGAACGAAGGTGCGCATCGAGAAGGCGTCGATTAGCGCGTCGTAGAGGTGCTGATTCGCCGGAACCGAGGCTGCCGGCACCTGACCCTCGGCGCAGGTGGTGTCGTGGATGGGAGCCGCGAAGGCCAGCTTCTGCGGATCGACACAGAGATGATCCTCGCCCGCATCGCGAATCCAGGTTTCGGCATAGATCGCGCCGGCGAGGTGGTTATGCAGGTCGCCGCCCTTGGGCATGCGGTAGAGGAAGGCGTGCAGCGCGAGCGGACCGTCCGCCTTCGCCTGCTCGAAGGCGCGTGCCGCATGCTGCGTGGCTGCGCTCGTATCGTGAGCCGTGGCCGGATGTTCGGCGGCCAGGGCGCAGGGACAGGCGATTGCGAAAAGAAGCGAGGCAGCAAGGGTAAGGCGGGCGTGCATGACGATCGATCCTCCGAAAATGTGCGGCGGTACAGGAACCCGCGTGAATCCATCAAAAACTGGCTCCGCAGGCTTCGAATCAAAAGGTCTCGGACTGCTTCCTCTCTTACGGAGATCGGCGTCGATCCGCAGCCGGACAGGTTGCCCTAAGTGTAGGACAGGAGCGCAGTTGGGGCATCGCGGAAAAAGCGGCGAGGCGGTCTGCGGGACGCTCCGCTTTTGCTATACTGATGCAGGCAGCCTGATTGCCGCAGCCGTGGAGCACCAACCCGGCAGCCGCAGGCCACCCGTGCGATCCGCCCGGATCGCCCTTGGAACTCCCAAGGCCAGATAGCTCAGTGGTAGAGCGCGGCCCTGAAAAGGCCGGCGTCGGCGGTTCGATCCCGTCTCTGGCCACCATCACTGATAGACACACCCTCGTTTCCGCTAAAAAATTCAACGTTTCCGGAGACTTCAAGGACCGGGCCTTCGGGTGTGCTCTTTGGTGTAAGTACAAGGCGTTCAATATACTTAGCCAGAGCCTGCCGCGCAAAGTCCACATCTCCATGCAGCAGGGTGCTGATTTCGGCAGTCTGTCCGTAGAGATATTGCCGCAGATCCTCAATGGAAAGTGCAAAATCATGCGGTTGATTCATCTCGGCCAAGCGGTTGTCGAGTTTGGCAATTTCCCCCTCCAAGGAAGCCAGCTGGCTCAGGAGAGCCGGTGAGTGCCCGAAGGACGCAATCGCTTCGGTCACATTAGAGACTTTTACTTTGAGATCCTGCCGTTTTGCCTGAAGAGCCACGATTCCATCAGAGGCACTTTCAGCCTGTTCCCTGATCTGGCGCAGACGCTGCTGGAGTTGCTCCTGGAATGCATCCAAGGCAAAGTCGACCATCGCCGGTTGTAGAATCCTGCTGGTCAGCCCGGTGAGAAGTTGGTTTTCCAGGCGATCCTTGCGAATCATCACACTGTTCGAGCACACGCCACGACCCTTATGGCTAGGGCAGCCGTACTTCACATAACTCCTGCGACCGTTACCGGAGACGATCGTCATTCGTGAGCCACACTCGCCGCAGATCAGGAATCCGCTGAACAGGTGTCGAGGTCCCCGCCCTCTCCGTGCCTGACCGCCTAGACTGGTAGCTGTCCACCTGTTGCTCATTCGCTCGATCTGGGCCTCGACAGATTCCCATAGCTCATCGGAAACAATCCGCCATTCTGGTATTTCTACTCTTCTCCAGTCCGACTCCGGACGCGGGCGGCTGGTTTTGCGGCCCGTCTCTGGATTACGTTCTTTCTTAGTTCGGTTCCAAACGAAAACACCGCGATAGCGCTCATTGCGCAGCATCTCTCGTATCGAAGATGGGCACCATGCTCGGATCTGTCTGTTGCGAGGTGGCTGGGGAGCCGTCACTTCTTCGGCGTTCAACGCCTTCGCAATGGCCGCAAGACTGTTGCCGTCGGCATACATACTGAAAATCCGAATGACAATAGGAGCCTCGATCTCGTCGCGCTCTAATTTCACGCCGCTGACAGCTGCGCGCCCATACTTACCCATTCTGGTTGGATCTTCGACCGGAGTATTTCGGTATCCAAAAATCTTCCCTCCAGGATTCATGCCATTTAGAGCGCGCCCTTCCTGACCACGGTGAACCTTCTCCGCAACGCTCACAAGAAACTGTTCATCCATCATGCCGTGGAGAGTCAACAGAGGTCGCGATGCTTTCTCTCTGCAATCGAGGTTTTGTGCCACGGCATATATGAACATGCCGTGATAGAGCAAAATGTCATTCATGCTCAGGACGTCGGGGAGATAACGGGACAGCCGCGAGGTGTCATCAACCAACAGGCAATCGAATGGCTTGGGCTTCATTTTGGCAGCAGTCATCAAAGCATTCAAAGCGTCCCGTCCAGCTACAGTGGCTGCGGAGCGAGCTTCGTCGTAACGGATGAATTCATCGACTACTGTCCATCCACGCTTCGCCGCAAAATCTCTGCAACGACGGACTTGGTCATCGATTGAGGTTGGCCGCTGCAGATCGGAAGAAAATCGAGCATAGATTGCGCACCGCATAGTTGCTCCCTTTGGCGTCGAGTCTAACTCTGCTGGACCCTGTGTGCGTAATTAGATCGTGGGTCTCCCCCAGGCAACTCGGGAGCGACTCGTGGTACGGTCATTGCCGGAAATTACCACTGCTACCTTTGCAGTTCGGTGCAGATGGCTTCACGCGATCCCGAATGTAGGCTTCTACCAGAGCCGGAACAAACCAGTCGTTGATGAATCTTTTCAAGGCAATGTCTGCATTGCTCGTCTCAGCTCCGCAAACTACGATTCTCGGCTCGCTCGTTTTCGATTCATGCGCATGCGTCCTCTGCGTAGCAAAGGATTTTCCATCCGCTACAGCTGGGATCTGGTCATCGACATCATCTTTCGTCGCTGCAATTTGCGCCATAGTCAACCCAACTCGTGGCACGTGATGCAGGTGCCCATGCTTGTCAAGCTAGAGGTGGCCTAAGCATTTGCCCATTGCAGAATTCGTAGGGGGGTGTGCAGGTTCTGCACATCGTCTGGTTGAGCGGTCGATAGAGGCTGCTACTGTCCGATTTGCATCGATGACACTCACAATTCGCGGTCTTCGCTGAATCGGGCACGCGCTCGGGGTTTTACCGGCGTCCTGCGGCGCGGCGGGCCTCTGCTTCGCTGCGCGTCCTGCGGATTTCGGCTTTCAGAAAATCTTTTGCAAAGAGCGCAAAACATTTCCCGAACCTTCCGAAAAAGCATCCCTTGACCTTGGAAGCCTGACCCACTCGCGTCGCTTCGCGCAGGTGTGCCCCGACTCATCGGGAGACCACACAAAACGGAGTGACATCATGAACACGAATACGATCCAGCAGCAGCTTCCAGTCAACTCAATCCTCAACGGCAATTGCATCGAGAAGATGCGCGAAATGCCCGCCAACAGCGTGGACTTCATCCTGACCGATCCGCCATACCTCGTAAACTTCCGCGATCGCACAGGTCGCACATTGCAGAACGATGTCAATGCGAACTGGCTCAAGCCTGCAATGAAGGAAGCATATCGGGTGCTCAAGCAGAACCGT
This sequence comes from Silvibacterium sp., assembly GCF_047605705.1. NCBI lineage: Bacteria > Pseudomonadati > Acidobacteriota > Terriglobia > Terriglobales > Acidobacteriaceae > Silvibacterium > Silvibacterium sp. The sequence goes on from NZ_JASGFD010000030.1 coordinate 51,444, forward strand.
CTGATGCTTTGCTTCTATGGCTGGCCGCGTGCGGAAGAGTTTCTCGCAGCGTGGAGAGAAGCGGGTTTCCGGCCTGTCGGACATCTGGTATTTCGCAAGTCCTACACGACGAAATCAACCGAGTTCCTGAAGTATCAGCATGAGCAGGCATATCTGTTGGCAAAGGGCCGTCCGGCAATGATAGGCGGCCCGGTTGCGGATGTGCAGCGGCTGCTTTATACGGGCAACAAGCTTCATCCCACACAGAAAGCGGTGATGTCGATGGTGCCGATTATTCGCGCTTACTCGCTTCCAGGCGATGTGGTGCTGGATGCGTTCTGCGGCAGCGGATCAACGTGTGCTGCTGCATTGCTGACGGGTCGCAAGTACATCGGCATAGAACTCGATTCCGAGTATTTCAATCAGGCATCGGCTCGGTTATTGCGTGTCAAGGAGAGGATCGCAGCGAAGCGGTCCCTCTCCCTCATTCCCGCGTGCGGTTCATGATGCGTGCGTGCCCCGCGCGTCAAGGCGAGCTTTGCTCGATGCTGTGATTTTCACTGCCTTGACTCACGCAGTCCCGCACGTTTTTTTTCTGTTCATCGCGGGAATGAGGATGTCTGTGCATTCTGCACCGCCATTCTCATCGCTCTCCCCACGCATTCGTCACTGTGGCATCCGCGACTGATTCTCTCTGCTGGCGATGCAGTTTCTGCCGCATATTCATTGACTTTTCCGCTCCTCGGGAACGATGTGCAGAACCTGCACACCCCCTACGGATTTTGCAATGGGCATCCGCCCCTTTCCGTCCTACCTTCGCTCCAGAACGTTGCAGCCGGGAGTGGCCACTCGCTGGAAAAAGCATTGAAAGGAGCACATGAGAATCCCTATTCCCATTCGATTTCCCTGTTTCCGGCGATGGAGCACCCATGCCCGGAGACTCACCATTCCTTCGCTGTTGTTCCTCGCGGCCTTGCCCGTCTACGCGCAATCGACGAGTGATCCGTGGGACAACGCAGTGACCGTACTCAAGACCGCATTCACCGGAACCATCGCCACGGCCCTCAGCCTGGTTGCCATCGTCGTGGGCGGACTGTTGTTCGCCTACGGCGAAGGCCAGTCCAAGAAGACCCTCGCCGGGATCATCTTCGGCGTGGGCATGGCCGTTGGCGCGGTCAATTTCATGGCTTGGCTTTTTCCGAGCTAGAGAGGGGGTGATCCGATGTCTCGGTCAGCGGAAGCACGCGTGAATCCTGTGTTCAAGGCCATGAACCGTCCGCTGACTGTCCTGGGAGCGGAGCGACGGTTATTCTTCGTCGCTCTGGTCTCGGGAGGCGCGATCTTCTCGCTGCTTCATTCACTCTTCGGCGGCATCGGCCTGTTCATTGTGGGCGTGATTATCGCCCGCATTGCGACGAAGCACGATGTGGAGATTCTGCGGGTGCTCTTCAACAGCAGCAAGTTCCGCCGACGCTACGACCCCATGAAAAGCGATCTGCTCGAAATCACGATCAGGGAGAACCATGCTCAGGATTGATCACATTACAAAGGACTGGAGAGAAGCTGGCTCATTTCCCGCGCAGATTAACCTGTACGGCTTTTGGGACGAGCACGCATTCCTTACTAAATCCGGCGACCTCGGCAGTGTGCTGAAGATCGGCGGCATCGACTACGAAAGCCTCGATCACGCCGGACGTGACTATTCGGTGAAGCGGCTCGAAGCGGCGCTGCGCTCTCTCGACGATAGGTGCCGCCTCTATCAAATCCTGTTCAAGCACAACCGGCCTGCCATACCTCACGCGGAGTATGAGAACCCGCTGGTCCGCGCCGCCGTAGAACAGCGCGCGGCATTCCTCGAATCGAAGGCGGACCGGCTCTACAGTATCGAAATCTTCTGGGTGGTCATGGTGGATGGCAGCTACCAGAAGACCGGCCTGCTGCACGCACTCGCCACACTGCCGAAACAGCCGCGCTCGTCGCTGCGCGACATCCGCGCTCTGCTTTCCGGCAATAAGGAACGCAAGCTGCTCTACGAGCAGATCGAACGCGACCGGCTGCGGTTGCAGCAGAAGGTCCAGAGTTTGAGTGGGCAGCTTAACGACCTCATGACGGTCATGCTGCCAGGGGCGGAAGAGACGTTTCGCATACTGCGCCGTCTCGTCAACTTCCGCCCCTCGAAGATCGAACATGCACGCTTGTACAGCGCACGGCACATCGACTCGCAGCTATGCGATTCGGAGCTGGAAGCCCACCGTGGCTACCTGCGCATGGACGACGACTATCTGCGTATCCTCACCCTGAAAGAGCTTCCCGCCGAGACGCGTCCATTGATCCTCAATGGCCTGCTCGACGTTCCCGCGAACTTCCATGCCGTCACCGAATGGCATCCGGTCGATAATGCGCGGGCGCGCAAAGAGATCGCCTCGCACCGCCGCCATCACCACAATTCAAAAACCAGTTTCGTCTCGAACCTTCAGGATCGCCAGAACACCGGCCCGAAGGATGAGCTTGTCGATGATTCCAAAGAAGCGGCCATCATGCAGCTTGGCGCCGCCCTCACCGCGCTCGGCATGGAAGGCAAGAGCTTCGGCGAGTTCACGCTGTCGGTCGTGATTTACGACGAGGATCGCGTGAAGGTGGAACACGCGGTCGCCGAGTTTCAGAAGCTGTTCACGCAGCATGACGGCCTGCTGTATGAGGAACGCTTCAACCTGCTCAATGCCTTCTTTGCGACCGTTCCAGGCAACAAGCAGTTCAACCTGCGCAAGCAGTGGGCACTCAATTCCAACTATGCCGACCTGTCGTTCCTGTTCACCATCGATACCGGCGCAAAGTGGAACCCACAACTCGACCAGGAATATCTCTCTGTCCTTGAGTCCACACACGGCACGCCCTACTACCTGAATTTGCATTGGGGCGATGTGCCCAATGCCTTCATCCTCGGCGCCATCGGTAGTGGGAAATCGTTCACGACCAACTTCCTCATCCAGTCGGCACAGAAATACAATCCGCTGACCTTCGTCTTCGACCTCGGCGCCAGCTACGAGATGCTGACGCGCTCCTTCGGCGGGAGCTACCTCAACGTCGGTCTGAAAGACCCCGGCTTCACGATCAATCCCTTCTCGCTGGAGCCGACACATGAGAACCAGAATTTTCTCTACTTGTTTCTACGCGTGTTGATCGAAGCCGGTGGACGCTATGAGCTGACGCCTGAAGACGAAAAGGCGCTCTTCGCCGGCATCGAGCGCGCGTACAAGCTGCCCCGCGAGATCAGGACGCTGACCAACTTCGCGTCCATCCTCGGGCCGTTGGGCGAGCGTCTGCACCGCTGGCTGCTGGCGGGCCAGTTCGGGTATCTCTTCGACAACGTCGAAGATACCCTCACCTTCTCGCGCTTCCAGACCTTCAACTTCGACGGTTGGGACAAGTATCCCGACGTGCTGGAGCCAATGCTGTTCTATCTTCTCCAACGCGCGGCTTCGGAGATTGAGAAGAAGCAGAACATCGGCACCTTCAAGCTGTTCATCATCGACGAGGCGTGGATTTTCTTCAAGCGGCAGATCATCCATGACTGGGTCATGCGGGCCGAGAAGACGTGGCGGAAGCTCAACGCTTCCATGATCCTGACCACGCAGTCGATGATCGAGCTGGTCTCGAACAATCTCCTGCAGCTTGTCAACGAGTCCTGTCCGAGCCGCATCTTCCTCGCCAATCCAGGCATCGACCGCAAGCTCTACGCCGAAGCCTTCCAGTTGAACGACACCGATCTCGAACTGCTGGAGTCGCTCGTGCCCAAGCGCGACCTGCTCTTCAAGCAGCCGCAGTATGCGAAGAAGCTGCGCCTCTCGGTCGATCCCCTGAGCTACTGGATGGCGACCAACACGCCTCGCGACAACGTGCTCCGGCAGGAATACTTCGCCCGCTTCGGGCCGGAGGAAGGCTTGCTCCGGCTCGCTCACGATTACCCCAATCCACTCAACCGCTGAAGGAGAACTATGCGTCCATCACCCATCGTCCCGTTACTGCTCGGCCTTGCCGCGACCGTCGCGCACGGCCAGCAGGCCGCCCGCATCGTGAAGTACCACGCCAACGACATCGTGAATGTCCACGCGAAGATGCGCTACACCACACTGATCGAGCTGCCCTCTACGGAGAAGATTCTCGAAGTCGCCACCGGCGATAAAGACTTCTGGATCATCAACACGGTTGGCAATTACTGCTTTCTGCATCCGGCAAAGGAAGGCATTCACTCCAACCTTAATCTCATTACCGACAAGGGCAGCGTGTATAGCTTCACCCTGGACGATGTTGAGTCTTCCAACCCCGACCTGAAGGTGGTCATCGAGCCGAGCGATCCGTCCTCCATCGCTGCGGCCAACGGAGCGGACAAGCTGGTTCCAGCGTCCGCTGTCACTGCCGCCGAGCAGCAGGCGCAGCTTGCGCAGCACCGCGCGTCGCAAGCCGTCGAAGAGTTCCGCGCAGACTACCCCACCGCCGCGCTCCAGTTCGACTACGCCTACAAAAACGCATCGCCCTTCGATATCTCCGCGATCTATCACGACGACAAGTTCACCTACATCAAGTCGTCGGCCTCGGAAAAGTTTTCCATCTATGAGCTGAAGGACAAGAAGCCCGATCTCATCACCTTCCAGTTGAAGGACGGCACCTACATCCTGCCCACCGTGGTCGATAAGGGTTATCTCCAGATCGGCAAGCACAAGCTCTCGTTCGAGCGGAAAGCGAAGTAGGTGCGCCGATGGCTGACGAGAAACCCATTTCAGAGGTTCAACAGGATTCGCCGACCGCGCAGGTCACCCACGCGCAGTTGCGGGACAAGCGCGTCATCCCTGCGGGTGTCGTGCCGAAGCAAGCCCAGGGCTACGTTGTCGCGGGGCTTGCCGTGCTGATCCTGATGGCCGTGATGTTCTCGAAGAACCACGCCAGGCCCGCACCGAAAGAAACGCCGTCCTCTCCACTGGCAATGTCCACGGACGTGAACCAGCGGAAGATCCACGAACTGGAGCAGGACCTGAGCAACAATCAGCGGCAGAGCCAGCTTCAGGCGACAGCACAGCGCGCAGACGCTACACCGCCGCTTGGAGCTACGCCAGGCGTCACGAACCCGGCTCAGCCGGGCCAGCCGGTGGCGCAGCCTGTTCAACCTGCGGAGCCGCCCCGCGACCCGGTCGCGGATGCGGAAAAAGCGCTGGCGTTCAAGGCCCGCTTCGCCTCGAACCTGGTCTCTCCCGATGACGCTGCTGCGCACCCATCGGTCGAGACGGCGGTCGCCACGGACAACACCGCGCCTCGCTCTCCGAGCTTGCCGCAGGTCCCCGCGGCGCAGGCTGCACCTGCTGCGTCGACAGGCAGCAACAAGCGCGCGCCGGAGGTGAACGTCAACGCCGCGCATGGCCAGCCCTATGTCGTCTTCGAGGGAACGAGCATCGACACAGTTCTCGTGAATCGTCTGGATGGCGAGTTTGCCGGACCGCTGAAGGTGATGGTGACCAACCCTATCTACAGTCAGGACCGCCAGCACATGCTCATCCCCGAAGGCACGTTCATCCTCGGCGACGCGCAGAAGGTCGGCGGTCTCGGCCAGAAGCGCCTCGCCGTGACCTTCCATCGGATGCTGATGCCCGATGGCTACTCCGTCGATCTCGACCAGTTCCACGGTCTCGATCAGGCCGGAGCCACGGGCCTCAAGGACAAGGTCAACAACCACTACGTCGAAATCTTCGGCGCGTCGATTGCGCTCGGCGTGATCTCCGGCGCCGCCGAAGCTACCAGCTTCAACGAAGGCTACAACGAGACCGGAAGCGAAGCCTACAGGCAAGGCATCGCCTCCAGCCTCGCGCAGTCCGGCGCCAACGTGCTCGACCGCTTCATCAATATCCCGCCCACCATCACCATCCGCGAAGGACACCGGATCAAGGTCTACATCACCCAGGACATGCTCCTGCCCGCCTACGAGAACCACGAGATGCCGGGGGTGATGTGATGCGCCTCGTTGCGCTCGCGCTTCTCGGCTTGCTCGTGGTTGGCTGCGCCTCCCCCTCGCCGCCGCAGAAGCCTTCTCCCTATCGCTACACAACCAGCGCGCCGTTGCTTCCGCTCGGCACTCCACAAAAGGACACGCTATGACACTCCGCAGATTGTTACTCCCCATCCTTGTTCTTACGTTCGCGCTCGCGCCGATGGCGCACGCGCAGTTCGGCTCCGGCATCGTCTACGACCCCACGCAGTCCGCTCATGCCATCCAGCAGATCGAGCAGGGATCGCAGCTCTATACCACCGCCGTCGCCACTCGCAACCAGATCGTCACGATGTACAACCTCGCCTACCAGATGTCGCAGCTTCCGCAGAATCTGGAGGCCCGGTACAAAGCTGACTGGTCACAGTGGACGAGTCTGCAAGCCCCAGCCAACACCTACGGCAACACGTCTGCGCTGGTGAACGCACTCAATTACGGTGCGCTCGTCAACTCCCAGCAGGGCTACAACAGCGCCTATGTGCAGGCGCAGAGTTATCCCTCCGGCAATTACTTCTCGCTCGATGCGCGCACCCAGGCTACCGTCGCCAACCAGTACGCCACATCGGAGCTGGCGCAGACCACCACGACAAACACGCTTGCCACACTCGGAACCATCCGCACCAACGAGCAAACATTCGCCACCAAGCTGAGCAATCTCGACTCGGACACCTTCTCAACCGATTCCTCGCAACAGACCGAGGCCGCACTGCTCGGCAAGATCAACTCCGCGACGCTGCTTCAGATCCATTCGCAGCAGGACACGAACCAGCTTCTTGCAGCTTCGATCCAGACGCAGCTCGTCGCGCAGAAGCAGCAGATCGATGCCCAGAACCGCGCCATCAACAATGCGATCTATTTCCAGCAGAACTTCGCCAACAGCGTCGCCAACGTAAACAACGGGGTGAGTGATTCCATGCACTCCATCTCGCTCAGCATCAACGGGAGCTACTGATGGGACAGAACATCATTGCACAGCTTGGACAGGCCATCACGCAGTTGCTCTCGACACAAGGCAATCTGCTCCAGTCCACGGGGCTCGACATCTTCCGTAGCGTGGCCGTGATCCTGATTGTCTGGTTCGGCGTGAAAGCTGCCCTATCCGCTTCACAGGGGCATGGCGGCTTTCACTTCGGACAGTTCGCCGACCTGATCCTGATGATCGCTCTCGGCCTCGGGATGCTGACCTATTACTCAACGCCTATCCCCGGCACGAGCTACAGCTTCAGTGACCTCATCACCAAAGAAGGCTTGAGTCTATCCAATCAAATCGAGTCAAGTCAGACGCAGGAGATTGCCACGACCATTGGCGACGCCGAGAGCCAGCTCGGCGCACCTCCAGGCAGCTTCAACGTCCTCGAAGATCTCACCTATTTGCTGGTGGTTGTCATCCTGGCAGCGATGGAAGCATCGGCCTTTGCTGTCATCGCCTACGGCTATGTTGCCGCCGCAGTGTGTGTCCTGATCGGCCCCATCTTCATTCCGTGGTTCATCGTTCCCAAGATGGACTGGCTTTTCTGGGGATGGCTCAAAGCCTTCATCGGCTTCAGCTTCTATCAGGTCGTCGCTTCCGCCTTTATCTATGTCTTCGCAAAGGTCCTTGCGGGGATGTTTCAGACGATCGGCACGATCACGCTGGACAACGCCCTCACCATCCTGCCGGCATTGCTGATGACCCTCTCGGTCTGCATCTATGGCGTCTTCAAAATCCCTGAGCTGACCTCCGCCATTCTCAGCGGGCGCACCGGCACATGGGTCAACGTCTGGGGAGATTGAACATGCCAACGACACAGCATCCCGTAACAACCGACGCCGGACATAAGTTCCTGGAACTCTATGCGGAACCGGTTGTCACCAACACTTATCTGAAGATCGCTCTTCTCGTGCTCTCCATCGTCACGCTCGCGTTGCTTGCGTTGCTCTGGAGAGCGGAGACTGCTGCCTCGCGGCTGAAGCCGCTTGTCATCTCCATCACCGACGCCGGACGTGGACAGGTGGTGAACTATGCCGACTTCTCCAAGGTCCCAGTCGAACGTGTCAGCAAGTATTATCTGGCGCGCTGGTGCGAGCTCTATTACGGGCGCAATCATGCCACCCTGCAGCGCGATTTCTCGCAATCGCTGAGTTTTCTTTCCGATCCATTGCAGTCGGCAACGCTGGCAAAGGTCAATCAGCAGAAGACGCTCCAAACCTTCCTGCTCGATCCAGGTGCTCCGAATGTAGATATAGAGATCGATGCCGTTGTTCTGGGGGATACTCGGCAAACCCCTTATCGCGCCCAGGTCGAGTTTCAGAAAGTCTTCCGCTCGCCTGATGACGGGCAGGAACAGCGGCGCGAACGCTGGACCGCGAACGTCATTTACAGCTTCCGCGATCAGGTTCCCAACCAGATGCTGCTGACCAATCCTCTGGGGCTCGTCATCAACTACGTCCATGAAGATCAGGCATTCGGGAGTTAAGCCATGCGACCGAAGAAACAACTTCTGCTCTATTGTGCCGACCGCGAACTTCTCTCAGCTACGGCCTTCGCCCTGCGTCTGCACCCGTATGAGGTAACAGCCATCGACGACAGCCGCTCCGCCGCTGCCGTCATGATGGCGAGCGACATCGTCTGCGGTGTCCTGATCCATGCAAAACAGGGCGACCTTGCAGGCAGGTTGATCCACCGCCTGCTCGAATCGGACCTGCATGTCCCCGTTCTGCTGGTGGATCGCGCCGGGGACCTTGCACCTGCCCGCTACGCGGACATGGTGCTCTATGGTCGCAATACCTCGATGACTCACATCCTCGGCGCTCTTAATGTTTTGTGCGCGCGTAAGCGTGGCCCGCGACCCCGGAGCGCCGCATGAGGTATCTCTCCGTGTGCTCCGGCATCGAAGCCGTTTCGGTTGCGTGGCAGCCGCTCGGCTGGCGGTCTGCCATGTTCGCGGAGATCGATCCCTTCTGCTGCTGGCTCCTGCGCTCGCGCTATCGCGCATCGCGGCCTGTGTTCATGCCCAGCCCGCACGATGCGCCGGACAGGAAAGTGGCGAAGCGCCGCGCGGCAGCCATTCGCAACATTGTTGCTCTGCCTGCCGATGGCGACGTGATCAATGCCGGTGACTTCACAAAGATAGGTAAAGAGGATGTGGGAGCAATCGACCTTCTGGCCGGAGGAACACCTTGCCAGTCTTTCTCCGTCGCCGGTAACCGAGCGGGATTGGATGACCCGCGTGGCAACCTCACCATCGAGTTTGCTCGACTTGCTGATCGACTCCGGCCCTTATGGGTGGTATGGGAGAACGTCCCCGGCGTTCTGTCGATCGACGGAGGACGGACGTTTGGAGCCTTCCTCCACATGCTGGTCGAGTGCGGGTATGGGATCGCCTACCGAATTCTTAACGCTGAATATTTCGGAGTACCCCAGCGACGGCGCCGCGTCTTCGTTGTCGGATGTGCTGGAGACTGGCGAGCTGCCGCGGCGGTATTACTTGACCGGGCGAGCCTGTCGGGGCATCCTCCGCCGCGCCGAGAAACGCGGAAAGACATTGCCCCCACCCTTAGCGCACGCGCTCATGGCGGTGGCGGGCCAGGAACAGACTTCGACCTCGATGGTGGCCTGATCGCTTCAACCGAAGACATCTCCCACTGTCTGAATGCCGGAGGTATGGGCAGACAGGACTTCGAGACGGAAACGCTGATTGCGCACTCGCTCTCTGCCGATGGCTTCGATGCCAGCGAGGATGGTACCGGACGTGGTGTGCCGATGGTGCCTGTCGCCATCATGACAGCCCACACGCAATCGAACGGCAGCGGATTTTCAGACGACATAGCACACACATTGGAGAGCGGAGCAGCCCAGGCAGTCGCATTCAACCTGCGCGGCAGAGACGGAGGGGCGATGCCTGAAGCGGCTGACACGGTTAGTCTGCGCGCTGCCTCCGGCGGAAGCAGCAACAGCTATATTGCCTTTTCTGCGGTAGACGACGCTTGCGATGCAAATGAGATCGCGCCCACTCTTCGCAGCATGAATAACGCATCGGGGCATGCCAATGGTGGCGGCCAGATCGCCGTTGCCATCAGTAGCAATCAGCGGGGTGAGATTCGGGAGCGCGATGTACACGGAAGCCTCACCAGCACGCGGAGCAGTAAACAGTTCGATGGGGTCCTACAGCATTCCATCGCTGCACCATTGACTGCGTCCTACGCGAGACAAGCCGACAGCTCCGATACCAGCTATAGTCCCCCGAACCTGCTGCATTCCCAGATGGCAGTCCGTCGCCTGACACCGCGCGAATGTGAACGCCTGCAGGGATTCCCCGATGACTACACCCTGGTCGAATATCGTGCCAAGCTCGCAGCCGATGGCCCCCGCTACAAAGCTCTCGGCAACTCGATGGCTGTTCCGGTCATGCGCTGGATCGGGGAACGCATTGCAGCCGTCGATTCCATCCTCCGTGACCAACCCGGCGTCGGGAGGCAGCCATGAGTCATCAGGCATCCATTCTGACGATCCCGGCACGCACCGCCCAATGGATGCGCGGAAATGTTCTGTTTCCTGTCCTTGTTCCGGTTACGCGTAGATCAGTCATCTCGCCATCCCACCAGTTGTCCTTCTTCAGTCCCTTCGCGTGGTCGCCACGCGAGGATGATAGTTGCGGCCTGGCTGTGCGGTTCACTCACTGTCTGCTTTCTTCGTCGGACTTGGTGACGAGCAACAACGAAATCTGGTCTGGTGTGATTGCATCAGCATCCTCAACCGGCACCCTTCAGGATGTTTCCATAGAGCGCCAATTCTCCCGTATTTTCCCTGCTCACCCTCGGTCACTCGCTCGGTGCTTGTCCCGCACCCTGCGGCACGGCACGGCTCTGCTTTTTCGGCTTTCAGAAAATCTTTTCGGCAAAACTCCGCACAGAACGCGGACGAAAAGATTTCCCGAACCTTCCGAAAATGCGCCGTTTGGCCTTGGGAGCGGGGCACACTCGCGTCGCTTCGCGCAGGAGTGTCCCGAGGGCAATCCGGGCAAATACACCAAGGAGAAATGACATGGCACTCTACGAAAACGAACAGAAACTGAAGGGCTACGTCGGCAAGGACGCCGAGAGCTTCGCAACCAAAAACCAGACGACCTTCGTGGTCTTCTCGCTGGCCACCAAGTCCGGCTACAAGGACAGGCAGACAAACGAGTGGGTGAACCACACCGAGTGGCACCGCATCGTCGCTTTCGGCAAGCCTGCGGACTACGCGAAGGGCCTGAAGAAAGGCGACTACGTCGAGGTGATCGGCGAGACGCGCAGCACACAGCGCGAGCTGGTGGTTGTCAAGGACAAGAAGCAGAGCAAGATCAAGGTCCGCGATTGGGAGGTACGTGCCAGCACCGTCAAGAAGCTGGCCAAGCCTGAGAGCTCCCGCGAGGAGAACCTCGACGCGGAGCCGATCACGGAGGACGACGCGGCTTAGGCCGCGTTGTCCTCCCTCGGGAGGTGACGTATGCAGCTCTTTGAGAACACCGTCAAGCTCCGCGGATTTCTCGGCAAAGACGCCGAGGCTCCCCCATCCGGCAACATCCAGGAGGATTCCTTCGGGGTGCTCGTGCTGGCAACTGTCTCGGGTCTGTGGGATCTCGGCAACAACCAGTGGAATCCGCGTACAGACTGGCACCGCGTCATCTGCCCAGGCCCGTTCTTCTGCGGGATGGTTCGCGGGATGCGGCGTGGAGACTACCTCGAAATCGAAGGCGAGCTCCGCATGCAGGAGCAGGAAAGAAGCGTAGTTGTTGCCGGTGAGCGATTTCCGGTAAAGCACGGCTCCTATGTCGTCCATGCCACGCGGATCACGCGGCTCGACCGACCCGACGCACTGGTTGACTTCGGCGAAGACGGCTGATGCTGTCCTGTCCGGTTTGCGGAGAGCGAAATGCTCTCCGCATTGTTTTCAAAATTGCCACGCATGAGCCGCGCGGCGGAAGGCCCCCCTGGAGGAAACAGTCATGATCGCCAATGCCGTCTTTGTCGCCACGCTGATTTTCCTAGCACTTGGCTTCTGGTCGATGCACGAGCTGCGCTTCCTTGTTCCCTGGCGCAGTCTCATCCTGCACACCTGCCTCCAGAGCATCGCGCTTTACTGCGCTCTGCTCTTCGCCAACATCCTCGGACTGACCGTGTGGATCGAGCGCAAGTTTTTCCTGCGCGATACCGGGCGCAAGCTTCGGCACCTCGATCAGGAGATACACACCGGACAAAGCGAGCTGTCCGCGGAAATCCTCGCTCAGTTTGGGGATAAGGAGGAGCGATAGCCATGCAGAGTGAAGATCAATATCTGGAAAGAACACCCGATCTCGTGGCGAAGGTCCGCACCATGCGGGAAGCAGCGCAGAAAGATATGAATCGCTTCACTCGCTTGTCCGACTACGACGTGCGTCGTGTCGTCGGACACGGCCTGAAGCCTGCGCCTGTTTCTACCGAAACCAGCGTACCGGCTCCGGCCAGTGAACGCACAAAGAGGTCTTCCAGCAAATCGGTATCTGGACAAGCGGCTCTGGAGTTCACGCCTGCTCCTGCGGAGTGCGGCGCTGAGGGAGAAGACGAATGAGGCTGGATATCCCACAGGAACAACCGCGTCGTCGAGAGGGAGATATCTCTTCTCCTGAAACCGGGAACACGCGTGCGCCTGAGCGCCGCGTCCCCGAAAATCCCATTCATCACCATCTGCACTCGCGGGACGAGCACACCGCCGACACCCGCCGAGGTCGCCAACTTTCAGAGGCTAGACGCCCTGAACCAGCTCAGGACATCCCGCATGGGCGCCGACGCCCAGTTGCCTCGACAGACCCGCGCCGTCCGGCGCGTGCTGCCGGCAACGTCGTCGGTCTGGAGCTTCGCCTCGAAGAGAAACAACTCCTGCGCGAAGCTGGTCGCTTCCGCGTCGTCCGCACAGCGGACCTCCGCGAGTCGCTTTATAACGGCAAAACCCGCCCACTCGAAAACGATCTGAAGTATCTCCGCGACAAAGGTCTCATTGAGACTCAGCAAGTCAACCTCCGGCGTGACGGGCGCAGGCGCACCATCGAGCGGGTCGAAGTCGTCACACTCACCAAAGACGGTCGCAGCCTCCTTATTAAGGATGGCGGCCTGCCCAAAGACCAGAAGGTCTATGCCGGTCTGGTCAAACCTCGTGAAGTCGAACACGACTCGCAGATTTACCGGGCATACCAGAAAGAGGCGGAGCGCATCGAGCGCAACGGGGGCACCAATCTTCGTGTTCGTCTCGACTTCGAGATCAAGGCCGATGTTCAGAAAGATATCTATGCCGCTCGGAAGGCTGCCCCGACGCGGGAGATGGCCGAAATCAAGGAAGAGGTCGCTGCTCGGCATGAGCTGCCATTCGTCAACGAGAAAATTCAGATCCCGGACGCCCGCATCGACTACGACCTGCCACGCGACCCAACCAACGATATCGATCAGGGTTCACGCACCGGCCATCAGGACATCGAGGTTCTGACCGCCGCCTACCACGTCGGGCATCTGCGCTCGAAGGCGCAGGCCGGTTTCCGCAACTATGCGTCGTCTGCGGATCGCTCTTCGTTGACCGCGAAGATCGAGGACGACAGCCACCTCATGGAGAACATTCTGGACCTATGACGCTGGACTACGATCCCATCGCTTCGCTTCAATCCATCGGCTACCTGGAACGGGAAGCCTCGTTCCTCTATCTGGTTGCCGTCCACTCCGGCTATTTCCTGAGTAGGCAGTTCTCCCGATTCGTGAACTGGCGGAGCGGCGCGCTTTCCACGCGCTTTCTCGAAAAAGCAAGCCGCCTTCATCACATCCATGTCATCGAATGCGGACGCGGACATCACATCTATCACCTGACCTCGAAGCCGGTCTACGCGGCATTAGGACGGCAGGACTCGCAGAACCGCCGCATCAAGGGTGACGCGCACATCAAGTCCAGGCTGATGGCGCTCGATTTCATCCTCTCCAATCTGCACGCTAATGTTCTCGAAGACGAAACCAGCAAAGTTGATTTCTTCACCAGCCAGTGTGGCGTCAGCCATGACGTCTTGCCGCATAGCTACGTCGAGCGGCCGCTCTATTTCCCCGATGGAAATCCCATTCTCGTCACAAATGCCGGCATCCCAAGGTTCACATTTTTCGATGAGGGCCAGGTAACCGCGAGTCGCTTTGAGCGTTTCCTCAAACAGTACCAGCCTCTGTTTGAGACGATCGGCGAGTTTGAACTGATCTATGTGGCCGACACAGAGAGCAATTCTGCCCGCGCCGAGGTTACATTCAACCGGTTTCTCCCTGCGGACCGGTTGCGTGGGGTCACATCGCTGACACCGATGGGTGTTGAACATTTCGTCGAATACCTCGCCGCCAGTCAGCGTTACGAGACGAAAGGCGGCATCACCAGCGCTCGCGATCTCGAAGTGCTGCGCGAGGGAGAGCACCTGTACACGACGCTCGAACACCGCGCGCTTCAGGCAGTGTGGAATAACCAGAGCACCACCGCCGACAGAATCCGGCAGAGATTCCTGAAGAAATCTCTGCGTGCAACCTTCACGACGGTCGTTCTCCCATACAGCTATCCGATCTATAGCCTGCGCCAGAAGCCATCCGTGCAGCAGGGCGAGGATACACGTCACGAGACACGCGACCAGACACGAAAGGAGGCGCATTAATTATGCAGCTACAACGAGATGCACCGAATAACGGGGTCAGGAAGAGGTGTGTGGCGGGGGCGGGAGCGACCAGCGCGGCGATAGCCGACGCGGAAGGTGCGCAGCACCGG
>NZ_JASGFD010000031.1:0-59950 GCF_047605705.1 Silvibacterium sp.
CCTGAGCCCTGAGCCCTGAGCCCTGAGCCCTGAGCCCTGAGCCCTGAGCCCTGAGCCCTGAATCGCGACCAGCGGGAGCGGGAGCCGAAGGCGAAAGGCCTGGACGGCCAGTCCCCGAAGGCGAAGACCTGGACGGTCAGTCCCCGAAGGCGAAAGGCCTGGACGGTCAGTCCGTTTCGTTCCACAGGAAGGCGAGCTCGTCCGCCTCGTCGTCTACCAGTTGCTTCACCGAGACGCCTGCGCTGTGTCCGCCCTTGAGCGAGTAGTGTAGCAGGATCGGGCGATCGCTGCCGCTCGAGGCCTGCATCAGCGCCGCCATCTTGCGCGCATGTAGCGGATCGACGCGCGTGTCGCTGTCTCCGGTAAAGAACATGATCGCCGGATACTTGGTGCCTGGCTTCACGTTCTGGTAGGGCGAATATTTCACAAGATAAGGAAAGTCCTTCTCGTTCTCCGCGCTGCCGTACTCGGTCGTCCAAAGGCGTCCGAATTCGAACTTCTGGTAGCGCAGCATGTCCAGCAGCGGATAGCCACACCAGATCGCGCCGTACAGGTCCGGCCGCTGCGTCATCGCCGCGCCCATCAGCAGGCCGCCGTTCGAGCGCCCGCGCAGGGCAAAGTGTTCGGGCGATGTGTAACCGTTCTTGATCAGATATTCGCTCGCCGCGAACAGGTCGTCGAAGACGTTCTGCTTGTTGCCGAACATCGCTGCCTTGTGCCACGGCTCGCCGTACTCATTGCCGCCGCGCAGGTTAGGCAACGCGAAATAGCCGCCCTGCTCCATCCAATAGGCATACTCTGCGTTCCACGCCGGAGTCTCCGGCAGATCGAAGCCGCCGTAGCCGGTCATCAGCAGGCGTGTCTTGCCGTCGCGTTGCAGGCCCTTCTTCCCGGCGATGAACATCGGCACGCGTGTGCCATCCTTCGAGGTATAGAAGACCTGCGTCACTTCATACTTATCCGAATCGAACGGAACATTCGGCTTTGCGAAGACATCCGTCTGGCCGGTGCGCGTGTTGTAGCGATAGATCGTCGGCGGCGTAATAAAGGACTGGAAAGTGTAAAAGCCTTCGTCCTGGTGCGGCCGTCCGAACACTACCGAGCCCGAGCCGATGCCGGGATAGGGCAATGTGCCGATCTGCTTGCCCTCGAGCGTGTAGATTGTCGTCTCGCTCTTCACGTCATGCAGGCGCGAGACGAACAGCTTGCCGCCCGTGATGCTCACGCTGTCGATTACGTCTTTATCCGCGGGGATCAGCGTCTTCCACTGCGCGGCGGTCTCGCCCGGCTTCACTTCGGCGATGCGTCCGTTCGCGGCCTCGTAATCCGTCATCAGGAAGAAGCGGTCATCCACCTCGTGCATGCTGGTGTGGGCTTCCACGCCGTAAACGAGAGGCACAAACTCGCTGCCGGGCTTGCGCAGGTCGCGGATGAGGATATCGTCGCGCGTCGCAGGCACGCCATGCGAAATGGGGAGGACGAGATAGTGGTTATCGTCCGTCACATAGGCGCCGATCAGCGCCAGTTCTCCCAGCTTCTCGCCGCGATACTCGCCGCCGAAGATCTTCTCGTCGTGTGCTGTATCGTCGCCCAGCTTGTGGAGCCATACCGTCGTGCCGCTGTGCTCGAAGCGCGCATAGTAGAGAGCCTTGTGGTCCGGGCTCAGGCTCACCCCGCTGTAGCGCGCGGAGGGAAGGGAATCGGAGAGGTCTTTCTTCGCATCCACGTCGAGGATGTGGATCGACTCTTCATCCGCTCCGCCCTGGCGCACGCCGTAGACGAGCAGCTTGCCGTCGTCCGAGATATCGTTAATGCTCACCGACGTGTTCTGGTCCGTGCTCAGCTTCGTTGCATCCACCAGCCGTTCGTCCGCGCCGGTCCAGCCGTTGCGCACGTATATCGACGCTTGGTTCTCATCCGCCAGCCGCTTCTCAAAGAAATATTTTCCGCCCTCCAGCGAAGGCATGGAGTAGGAGTCGATACGCTGCAGCGCGGTAAGACCCTGCACCATCTCGGGCCGATTCTTCACCTGTGAAAGATATTTCTGCGTGTATTCGTTTTCGGCTGTGATCCAGGCGCGGGTCTCGGGAGCCCATTGCCCTTCGATCCAGCGGTAGTTGTCGGTGATCTTCGTGCCGAAGTAATCGTCGGTAACAGGCTTCACGGCGGCCACCGGCGGGGGCGGCAGCGTAATGCCGTTCTTGCCGTGGATTTCGCCCGTCTGTTGGGCCAGTATCGAGGGGCTGACAGCAGCAAGCGCGAACGCAAGGCAGACGCTGCGATTGCGTGCGCCCATGCGGGGAGCGGAAAGGGAAAAGCGGTTGCGGAGCATGGCAAGAGTGTAAACGCCGTTCCCGGCAACGTCTCGCGAAAAGCTTACAGGTGGATGTATCCCCGCCAGATCGCCCACAGGGACGCGCTTGCCGCCACGACCCACAGCAGGATGCCCTGGATCATCGGCCGCGCGCCCACCTCGCGGATCGTTTGCCGCGTGATGCCCGTGCCCACCAGAAACAGCGTCACCGCCAGGCCGAGCTTGCCCAGCCGCGTCAGTGAAGGATAGAGTCCCGATGCCCAGTGCAGGTGCTGCAAAGGCAGATAGCTATTCGCAACCGCCGCTGCGACAAAATACAGGATGAACCACGGCAGATGAATCATGCCGCGCTGCCCGGTTTTTCTGTCAGCGATGGCGATGCCCACGGTCAGCGGCACGATCCAGAGCGCCCGCGCCTGCTTCACTGTTGTGCCGACCTCGAGCGCGGTTGCGCCGTACTTCGCTGCTGCGCCTACCACGGAGCTTGTGTCATGGATGGCCAGCGCCGACCATAGCCCGAACTGCGTCTGCGAGAGGTGCAGTGCCGCGCCGATCGCCGGAAAAAGAAAGAGCGCGGCGGAGTTAAGGATGTAGACCGTCCCCATCGACACGGCCATCTGGCCGTCCGTTGCCGCCGTCACCGGACCGAGCGCAGCGATGGCGCTGCCGCCGCAAACTGCGGTTCCCGCTGAGATGAGGAAGGATTGCGTCTTCTCGACGTGCAGCAGGCGACCCAGCAGCCAACCCAGGGCCAGCGCCAGGGAGATGCCCGCGGCGGGGAGAGAAATCCGGCCGCGGCGAGAATGATGCCGAGGAAGAACAGGTCCTTTGCCATGGCTCTATCTCACGCCGATGGCGATTCGAAATACAGCGTGAAGAATCGAAGGCCGATTGGATTTTCTTATCGGGCGTGCAGCTCGGCCTGAGCCAGCTCTTCTTCGAGCGCATGCATCTGCTGGCTTACCGCAGGCTGGCTCATATGCAAGTGGCCCGCTGCCTTGCGGAAGCTCAGCGCCTCGGCCACGGCGCGAAAGACCTTCAGCCGGAAGTTCTCCATGCGCTGGATTCTCTCATCCCGCGTATTGCGAGACAGAACGCTCTTCGGACGAAAGAGGAAATGGGATTACTGCAGGTCCCGGGCTTCGAGGCGGGCCAGCCTCTTATCTACACCGATATCGTGGAGGATCTGGTCCATGCGCAGCTCAAGTCTGCTTTTTTGTGCCTCATCCCGAATCAGGGATTCTCGATGGATCGCGTCGATTTTTTCTTCAAGTGCTTTGATCTGCGCTCGAACCATGCGATATTGCGCCTCGGCAATCTCGCTTGCCGCTTTTACGGGTGCCGAGAGAGCGCAGCTCAGGCGCCAGAAAATCCTGAAAGACCTGCTCAGAAGACCTGGCGGAGATCCTCGACCATGCTCATGGTGCCGGATTCCGCCAGTTTCCCTATGCTGTCAATTGACTTTGGTGAGGGTTCTACGTGTGGCTCAGTTCGTCGGGTGTGCCGGGTCCGGAGCGGGAATGCTTGTCTCCGAGGTGAACGGCGAGGCCGGCAATCCTGCTGCGTTGTAGAGGTTCAGCGTCGGCGTCGGCGCGTTCTGCCAGCCGTAGCGCACGTAGACGGGCTGCGTTACCGAGCTGCTGGAGACGGAAAGATGCTCGCCGGCCTCGCCATGCTCCACCTTTGCCTCGGCCTTTACGAAGTTCCGGTCCGCGCCAGCAACTTCAAAGCCGGTCAGCTCGCCGCCCTTGGCCGTCAATCCATCAGCATGGTCGAACCAGACATCCAGCGCCGCGCCCGCGGGCGTCGCCTGCCGGAAGAGCGGGCCTGAGTCCTCCACCTTTTCGCCGTAGACCGTGCCCAGTGCCGCCAGCGCCAGGCGGTGCCCCACATCCTGCTTGTCGGCAGGATGCACATTGCCCGGGTTGCCGATATCGATCGTCACGGCCATGCCTGTATTCGTCAGCTTGAGCGTGCGCCGCTGCGCCTCGCGGATCGCCGGCCAGTATTCGCCTGCCGTCGAGCGAAAGCTCGAAAGCTGTACGAAGAGAAACGGGAAATCTCCCTCGCTCCACTGTTTGCGCCAGTCTTCGATGAGGTCCGGAAAGATGCGCTGATAGCTCAGCGCCCGCTTTACGTCGCTGTTCGTCTCGCCCTGGTACCAGATCACGCCCTTGACCGAGAGCGGCGTCAGCGGAGAGATCATTCCGTTATAGAGCCACGATGGATTCCACGAGCGCAGGTCCGGATGCCACGGATGCTGTGGCTTCGGTTTGCCGGCCGCAGCGGCTGCGTCGTCCGCGCGCTTCTCCGCCGCCTGCAGACGTGGCACGTCGCCTGCGTCGCGCGAGGTGTCGGCCCACTGCTTGAAGATCGGCATCAGCCCCGGATCGTTCGCCAACCCATCCATGCTCACCCACGCCTCGCCCGGCGTGCCGCCCCAGGTCGAGTCGATCAGCCCGATCGGCACGTGCTCCTTTGCGGCAACCTCGCGCCCAAAGAAATACGCAGCCGCGGAGAAGCTCGCCGCCGTTTCCGGCGTGCACAGCGTCCAGCTGTCAGGCTGGCTGGTCTGGGGCTCGGTATTCACATCGTGCAGCGGATATGGCGATGCCGCTTTGCGCACCAGCATCAACCGCAGTTGCGGCTGGGTGGCGTTCCTGATCTCCTCCGCGCTGTTCTGCATCTCCGCGCCGGGCCAGCCGGTGAGCGGCATCTCCATGTTCGATTGGCCCGAGGCTACCCACACGTCGCCGATCAGCACATCGTCCAGCACAATGCGGTTCGAGCCTGCGATCGTCACCTGGTAGGGCCCTCCGGCCTTCTCTGCCGGCAGGTAGAGGCTCCAGTGCCCCAGGTCGTCGGCTTTGGCCGTAGCGGAGTTGCCGCGCAGCGTAGCTGTTACAGACTCGCCCGGATCGGCCCATCCCCACAGGTGGATCGGGCGATTGCGCTGCAGCACCATGTGGCTGCTCAGCAGATGTGGAAGCGTGACTTCGGCGCGGCTGAGAGCGGCAGGGCACAGCGCGAGGAGGGGCAGCAGCAGGCGGAGTGGTTTCATGTGCGTGATGGGGTGTCCCGAAAGGACGCCCCATTCTAAACAGCGCACAGCAGGATGCGCACCGGCCCGCTGCAAATGCAAAAGCCCCGGATCGTCTCCGGGGCTTTTGCGGTAGTTGGGGCCGGTTTACGCCTGCGCGGCCACCGGGGTCTTGGCGGGCTCGGCCGCAGGAGCAGCCTTCGCCTCGTTGCCCGGCTTGCGGATGTCGATGCCGCCCTTGAAGAAGGCGCCGTCCTCGATCGAGATGCGCTGCGCAGCCACGTCGCCGGTCAGCGAGCCTTCGCTGCGGATATCCACGCGGTCGCTGGCCGTCATGTTGCCGCGAACCTTGCCGAGCACCACGATCTCACGCGCCGTGATGTTCGCCGAAACCTGACCATTGCGGCCTACGGTCACGCGGTTGCCGGGCAGGTTGATCGCGCCCTCGACCTTGCCGTCGATGTAGAGCGATTCCGAACCCGTAACCTCGCCCTTCACCACCAGGCTCTTGCCGATGGTGGCCTGCTCGCTCGAGGCCGCCGAGGAGGCGCTGGGCGCGGGCGTCCGCGCGGGCGGCTCATAGCTGGCCGGTGCTGCGGGCGCTGCCGGGCGGACCGGCTCGTTCGAAGGCGTCTGGGAAGAGTTGCTGGACTGGTTGGGTTTCCACATATCGTTCGTCTGTTCCTCTCTGGTTAGCTGGAGCCTGTTATGCCTTTTCCCGCGGGTGCCGCTGGGAGCCAATTTTCATCAGATCGAGGAGCATACCGCGACGGATATTAAACATATCCGAGCAGTATGCGACGAAGAGATGGGGAAAACTGGCCCCAGCCCTCCGGGTTGCAGGGCAAATCGGGCCATACTTCGTTGTCGTCCTTGCCTTGGAATTGCCAAAGCCTTCGTCCTCCGTCTCGTCTGGCCCGATTCTCCCTGGCAACGGCGACCACGGGAAAAGGCATAACAGGGTCTGTTCCCTTCCGGCCCCGGTGGACTGCGGGAAGCGTTCGCCCGACGGTGACACGTAAGCCCACACGTACAGCCTGGGAGCGGATTGAGCCTGCGCATGCAATTGCCACGCAGCCTATCTGCGCTCGTGCGCCACGCTTCGATCTTACCCACGGATGGCAGGAAAATGCACGCGTCCCCGGCTCTTTTCCCCGCTGCAGGCCTACACCTCGTAACCTTCGCGGAACCCCCGGTTCGTTTCTGCCCGGTCGGGCAGGAAAAGACTTCCCACGCGCGGCAGTTTTTACCTGTTCTGCTTCTGGGCCCAGAGCACAGCGCGAAAAAGGCTTGTCATTCCGGCCGCGGAGTGGAGGAACGTTATCGAGGGTCCGGGTGCCCCGTCTCGATTCTGAGACGTGGGTTCGCAGGATCTCGCGGTGCCCCATTCAAACCCGCTGTTGTCTTGAGTGGGAAATAGCACCGCAGTTGCAGCAACAGAACGCAACCCCGCGAACCCATGTGCCGTACCATCAAGAGATATGACCGACCGTGAACTCCTGCGCCACATCGAACGCTCTCCCGGCCAGCGTGCCGGCTACAAGCAACTGGTGCGCGAATTCTCGCTCGGTGGCGGCCGCGAACGCCGCCTGCTGCTCGAGCATCTCGCCCGTCTCACCGCCGCCGGCCATCTCACCAAGGTCGACAAAGAGCAGTGGGCGATCGCCAAAGCTGCTGCCAGCCGCGACAATCTCATCGCCGGCCGCCTCGATCTGCACCGCGACGGCTTTGGTTTCGTGCGCCCCAACGAAGGCCAGCGCCTGTCGGGCGGCGAAGACATCTTCATTCCGCCGAACGAGATCAGCGGCGCCATGCAGGGCGACCAGGTGCTGGTCGATGTCGCCCCGGCGCGGAATGATGGCCGTCGTCTCGGCCGCATCGTGCGCGTGCTCACCCGCCGCAATGCTACCGTCGTCGGCGTTTTCCACTATTCGCGCAGTGAACGCGCGCCCGGCAACTACATTCGCCCCGTCGACGAGCGCATGGGGCAGCCTGTTTTCATTCCATATGACGCCGAGTTGCCGGAAACCACGGTTACGCCGCACCGCGTTCTCGGCAAGGAAGCAGCGGCAAAGGTCTATGATCCGGAGAATCTCGAAGGCCTGGTGATGAACGTCGAGATCACGCAGTGGCCCACGCCGCACAGCCCGGCGCGCGGCGTGATTCGCGAGATTCTTGGCTACGAAGATGACTTCGGCGTCGATGTCGAGATGGTCATCCGCAAGCACCATCTGCAGCACACCTTCCCGGAGAACGTCCTCGAAGAAGCGCGTGCCGTCGCGCATCTCGATCCTGATCTTGTTGCTTCGCGCCGCGACTTCCGCGATCTGCCTATTGTCACCATCGACGGCGAAACCGCCCGCGACTTCGACGACGCGGTGCTTGTCGAGCAGGATGAGGCCACCGGCCACTGGCGTCTGCAGGTGCATATCGCAGACGTGGCCGAATACGTGCGTCCCGGTACTGCGCTCGACCTCGAAGCGCGCCTGCGCGGCAACTCCGTCTACTTTCCGGATCGCGCCATCCCCATGCTCCCGCAGGAGCTCTCGACCGACATCTGCAGCCTGCGCCCCGACGAAGACCGCCTCGTGCTCTCCTGCCTAATGAACATCGACCCCAGCGGCAACGTGGTCGACTACGAAGTCACCGAGGGCGTCATCCGTTCCGCGCGCCGCATGACCTATACACAGGTGCATAAAATTCTCGATGGCGATGAGGCCACGCGTGCCGAGTTCGCGCCGCTCGTGCCTGCCTTCGAACGCATGCAGAAGCTTGCCGAGATCCTGCACCACAAGCGCGATCGCCGCGGCTCCATCGACTTCGATCTGCCCGAGCCCATCATCGAATTCGACGAGTTTGGCGCGATGAAGGCGGTCACGCGCTCGGAGCGCAACTGGGCGCATCGCCTCATCGAAGAGTTCATGCTCTCGGCCAACGAGTCGGTCGCCTCGTGGATCGAAAATCTCTCCGTGCCTTCGATCTACCGCATCCACGAGAAGCCCGAACCGCGTCGCGTCGTCGAGTTTGAAGAGATGGCCGCCTCGTTCGGATACTCGCTCGGCGTCGGCAACCTGCCGGTGAAGACCTTCCAGACGCGAGGCGAACGCCGCGAGCGCCGGGGCGAAGGCCGCGGTGGCAGCCGCAACGCGCGCCAGCATGAGGTCGCAGGCGACATTGCCATTTCGCCGAAGATGTACCAGAAGCTGACCGCGAAGATCGCAGGCAAGCCGGAGGAGCGCATCGTCGCCTATCTCATGCTGCGCTCGCTCAAGCAGGCCAAGTACAGCGAGAGGAACGAAGGGCACTTCGCGCTCGCCGCGCCCAGCTACACGCACTTCACCTCGCCCATTCGCCGCTATCCCGATCTCATCATTCATCGCATCGCCAAGGCGCTGCTTGCAGCCGGAGTGGACGGCCACGGCGTGCTCTCCGCAGGCGAGCCGCATGCGAAGCAGACGAAGCCCGGCAAGGAGCCCGCGCTGCGCATCAGCGCCGTGCCCAAGGCGCCTGCGTTTGAGGTGATCTCCGAGACCGACCTCCAGCTCATTGCCGGAGAATCGAGCGAGAACGAGCGCCGCGCCGCCGATGCCGAGCGTGAACTGGTCGAGTGGAAGAAGCTCAAGTTCATGCGCGACCGCGTCGGTGAGGACTTCAGCGCGATGATTCTCTCGGCGACGAAGTACGGTCTCTTCGTCGAGCTCGATGACCTCTTTGTCGAAGGCCTCGTGCCCATCCAGAGCCTCGGCACACTCGACAGCGACTACTACAGCTATCGTGAGAACACGCGCGAGATCATCGGTGAGCGCTGGGGCCGCAAGTTCCGTATCGGACAGCGTGTGCGCGTCGTGCTCGAGCGCATCGATGGGCCGCAGAAGCGCCTGCAGTTCGGCATCCTGCTCGAAGAAGAGGAACTCGCGCAGCTGTCCGATGGGAAGACTCGCACCAGGGGCAAGACGAAGAAGGGCGAAAGGCGCGAAACCGAGCCCGTGGCCAAGAAGGCCGCGCGCAAGGGCATCGGCAAGGCCACCAACAGGAATCCGAAGAAGGGCCGAAGGAAGGGCCCGATCCCCGATTTTGCCATCAACGTCGCAGGCCCGAATGCAAAGAAGAAGTCCCCGGGCACGAAGCGCAGTGGTAAGCCAAGCCGCGCCTCCCGCCGCAGCATGCAGCAGGATGCAGCGCAGTCCATCCCCTATCCGAAGAAGAAAAAGAAGAAGAGATAGCGCACAGAGCGCAGAGCTCAGGGCCCTGGGCATAGGGCTCAGGCTCAGAACTGATCTGTCATTCCGACCGGAGCGAGGCGCAAAGCGTCTCGCGAAGTGGAGGAACCTGCAGTTCTCCTCAAAACTAACCAGAAGCCTGCTGAGTTAGCCGCAAGCCCTTCGATGAGCAAAGAAAAAGCCCTCGCATCCACAAGGATGCGAGGGCTTTCTGGCTTCCCGAACTGAGTCGCGACCAGAGGGAGCGGAGGCCGAAGGCGATCCGCCCTGCGTGAAGCAGTTAGTTCACCATCACGCCGTATTCTTCTTCCTCTTCCTCCGCGCCATGGCGGCGCAGCAGGTTTGGCAGGTTCTGCGAGAAGGCCGAGCGCGGCATCACCGTGTCGCAGCCGGCTTCCACGGCCTTTACCTTCAGGTCGCCCTGCACGTGCGAGAGGAATCCGATGATGGACGTCTTGCCCTTCTTGAGCTTCGCGCGCAGCTTCGGAATCGTCGTCAGCGGCTTTGCGTTCGCGTTGTTCAGGTCGAAAACGATCAGCGCCGGACGTTCTTCTTCGCTGCTGTCCGTCAGCTTGGCGAGCGCCTCTTTTTCGGCCTTCACGAAGGCGACCTTCACGCCTGTCTTCTTCGAGACTTCCTGGATCTTCGCGAGGAAGAAGAGGTCTTCGATGAAGCAGAACACGCGGGTGGGCGCGTCTTCGCGGATGGTCGGCGGTGGCGGCTCGTGATAGGTGTGCTCGTTGCCGTAGGAGCCAACATTGCCGTTCACCATGCGCAGATCGATGGTCGAAGGCGGAGCATCGGCGATGTTGCCATTCGCGCCGCGATAGATGTGATCCATGGGGCCGACGAAGGCCTGCTGCTTCTTCTGCTTGCCTCCGCCGCCTTTGCGGCGCTGGCCGCCACCATTTCCGTTGCCGTTCCCATTGCCATTTCCGTTGTTGTTCTTCTGGAAATAGCGGTTCTGGCTGGATTTGGCCTTCTGCGGCTGCTGCTGGCGGGGCTGGTTCTGCTGCGGCTGTTGCTGCTGCGGAGCGCCCTGGCCTTCGGCCTGTGCGCCACCCTTGTTTTTCCGCCGCCGACGGCGTCTGCGGTGCCCCTGGCCCTGACCCTGCTGGGATAGCTGGGCTTCCCCTTGGGAGGCCTCTGGCTGGTTCTGCTCTGTGCTCATGCGTGCACTTCCTGGTGCGTAATGACTGCTCTATCGGTGCTTTCGCACCGTTCTCAAGGCAGCGGCTTCCGGTATGCGCTGCCGCTTTGCCGTTAGAGGTGCCGGAAAGATGGAACTCCCATCGCTACGTGATGGATCCGTAGGGGACGATGACGCCGCTGGCAGGTGGCAAAGGGCGAATCGGACGGATTGACAGATCGCAATGGAGACAAAATGCTTCGAAACCCGGACAACGGATGTGTTGTTGACCCACTTCGATTCCAGCCGCTGCATCCCTGCTCATCCGTATAGATACACGGCGGGGAGCTGCAGTTGGAACCGGCTTGACTCTCGAGAATTGCGGCGAGCCCCTCTCAACATGAGGCTGGCGTCAGCCGCTCGATAGGCAAACACGATAGTACGCTGAAATAACCCGGCTGGCAAGTGCCCTGTTGTCGGAGGACATCCCCGGCATTTTGCAGGAGCAAAAGAATAACTTGTCAGCTTTCCGATGATTTCGAGACTTACGCCTCGCTCACCGGGAGTTAGGTTGATTGCTGATCAATGGACGCAGGCCGGAAACAATAGTTTCAAAACCTGATTCCCGCATCATCTACCGAGAGACTCACTTCTGGCAATGGGGACAATAATGCGTGCCCCGTCCAGCCACCAGCGTCCGCGTGATCGGCGTCCCGCAGACCGTGCACGGTTCGCCCGTCCGCAGGTACACCCGGTGTTCCAGCTGGAAGAAGCCCGCCACGCCGTCCGCGTCCACGTAATCGGAGACCGACGAGCCGCCCAGCGAGATGGCATGCCGCAGCACGGCCTGCAGCGCCACCCGCAGCGCCTCCAGCTGCGCCCGCGTCAGCCGCCCGGCCATCCGCGTCGGCCGGATGCCCGCCCGGAACAGGCTCTCGTCCGCGTAGATATTGCCCACCCCATGTAGCAGCTTCTGGTTCAGCAGCGCCGCCTTGATCGGAGTTTTCCTCCCCCGGAAAAGCTGTGCAAATTCTTCTGCGCCGATGGTCAGCGGCTCGTGTCCCGGCCCCGCAAATCCTTCTCCAGCAGCAAGATGCCGTAGATCGAGGCGGCCGAAGCGGCGCGCATCCACAAACCGCAACTCGCGGCCGGAGCTCAGCTCGAGCACGGCATGGGTATGCGGCGGCACGGGCACCGCCGCGGCCGAAACCAGCAGCCGCCCGGTCATGCCGAGGTGCACAATCCACTGCGCTTCTACCGGAGCCGTCCCATCCGCGATGCCACGGCCCGCATCGGGGGCCAGATCCATCACAATGTGCTTGCCCACGCGGTACACGCGCGAGATACGCCGTCCGGCAAGCGCCTCGGACATCGCCTGCGGCGTGGCCTTGAACGGCTCGCGATGGCTGCTGAACCACGTCCCTTCGATCCGCTCACCGCGAATCCGCTCGTCCACCCCATTGGCGACGGTTTCTACTTCAGGCAATTCAGGCATGCTGATTGGATTCTCGCAGGAAAGGCAGGGTGCGGGGGGGATTGAACGAGCGCGGGTGGCCACCATCTATCTGCCCCAGCCATCGAACTCTGCATGATCCGTAAACTCAAATCCGGCGAGTATCGGCTTTATTCGAGGAAGAAAGACGCCTCGACGGGGAAACGGCGCAATCTGGGCACGTTTTCAAGCCTCGATAAGGCAAAGCAGCACGAGCGGGAAGTCCAGTACTTCAAGCAGCATTGAAGAGGGTGCGGAGCTCGGAGCATAGGGTTCAGGAAGCTCCTTGGGCGCCCCGGCTCGCGACTATCGGGGAGCAGTGCCGAAGGCGACTCGCTCTGCGGCAGCGGTCCTATTTCGTCTCCGGAGGGGTGCCGATATATCATGAGATACCGGGTGGTTACGCACCACGCGGTTCCATCCTCAAGGCTTCTTTACATCCTCATTCTGAAATCCCGGCCCCGGCGAAAGCGCGGGCGAGGTGTGTGAGGATGTGGCCAAAATTTCCGGATTGAGCAGGCAAGCAAAACATGCGCGCAAAGACAGCTGTAGTCGTGGGTGCCCAGTGGGGCGATGAAGGCAAGGGCAAGATCGTTGACGTCCTCTCCGATCGGTTTAACGTGGTCGCCCGCTATGCCGGCGGACACAACGCAGGCCACACCGTCATCATTCATGGGCAGAAGTTCGTCCTCCAGCTCGTCCCCTGCGGCGTGCTGCGTCCGGACTGCCAGGCCGTTATCGGCAATGGCGTCGTCCTCGACCCCATGGCTTTCCTCAAGGAAGTCGGCAAGCTGCGTGACCTCGGCGTCAACGTGGACGGCCAGCTCCGCATCTCGAACCGTGCGCAGGTCATCCTGCCCTACCACCGCATGATCGAACTCGCCGCCGAGAGCGCGCCGGGCCGCCAGAAGATCGGCACCACCAGCCGCGGCATCGGCCCCGCGTACGAGGACAAGATGGCCCGTAACGGCCTGCGCGTCGTCGACATGATGAACCGCAACCTCCTCAAGACGCACATCGAGAACGCCTGCCACGAGAAGAACGCCATCGCGCACGCTCTCTTCGGCACCGAGCCTCTCAATCCGGCGCAGATCTACGAGGACTACGCCCGCGTCGCCGAGCAGATCGCTCCCTTCGTCGCCGACACCTCGGACCTCATCAACACGGCCATCCGTGAGGGCAAGAGCGTCATGTTCGAGGGCGCGCAGGGCACCATGCTCGACATCGACCACGGCACCTATCCCTTCGTGACCTCATCCTCGGCCACCGCCGGCGGCGCCTGCACCGGTACCGGCGTGGGTCCCACGGCCATCGGCACGGTCATCGGCGTCACCAAGGCCTACGTCACCCGCGTCGGCGAAGGTCCCTTCCCCACCGAGTCGCACGACGAGGCCGGTGAGAAGATCCGCGCCCGTGGCAACGAGTTCGGCGCCGTCACCGGCCGCCCGCGCCGCTGCGGCTGGCTCGACCTGCCGCTGCTCCGCTACTCGAACCAGGTCAACGGCACCGAGTGGCTGGTCATCACCAAGATGGACGTCCTCGACGGCCTCGAGGAGATTCCGGTCTGCATCGGCTACGAGATCAACGGCAAGAAGGTCGACACCATGCCGGCCGATGTCCGCGGCCTCGAGTCGATCAAGCCCATCTACACCAAGCTCAAGGGCTGGTCGGGTTCGACCGAAGGTATTACCGAGTTCGAAAAGCTGCCCAAGGAAGCCCAGGAATACCTCCGCTTCCAGGAGCGTGAGTCCGGCGCCAAGATCGGTATGGTCTCCACCGGCCCTGACCGCGACCAGACCATGCTGCTGCCCGAGTTCGCCGAGGCTCTCGGCTCCCTCCAGGCGTAAGCCGCCCGGCATCGGCTTCGGGCCTCGATCTTTTCGGGGCCCGGGCTCAAAACCAGATTTAGACTTGTTCCACCGTTCTGAGCGTCCTGCCCCGGCTTACCCCGGGGTAGTCACTCCCTGAGGAATCCGTGAGCCAGGCTGAAAAGCAGTCGATCATCAGTTTCACCGTCCGCATGAAGTTCAAGTCCGAGGATCGCGCCAGCATCTACGAGGCGTTGCGCGCGCTTACCGAGGCTTCGCGCCAGGAGCCCGGCTGCGTCACCTATGTCACCCATGCGGTCGAAGCCGAGCCGGACACGATCGTCATCTACGAGCAGTACCGCGGCGAGGCCGGCCTCGAAGCGCATCGCGCCACGCCCCACTTCCAGAAATACGCCGTCGGCGTGCTTTACCAGCGGATGCTGGAGCGCGTGGCCGAAGACCTCATCGCACTGGCCTAGACTCAGCCCGGCCGTGGCCCTTGGCGGTATCGACGTATTCTTTCCGATTGCCGGCTGGTTTCAGGGTTTTAGAAGAGCCTGTCATTCCGACCGAAGCGGGACAGCTAATCGTCTCGCGCAGCGCAGGAACCTGCGGTTCGGGCCACCCTTCAGCGACCTCACTCTTTGGTGGGATCGCATCCCTGCCGCAAAGCCTGATATTCCACGCATCTAACGTGGTGATGAATTTGAGCGGGATGGCACGGCAGCAGGACGGAGAGGGAAATGCAGTGGCGCACTGGCTGCGCGGATTGCACCACCGGACCCCTGTTTTCCGCTTTTCGTTGCGTGCGGATGCTCTTCAATCTTCATCCTTTGACTCGCCGCGCGGCCCCGATCTAACATCCGATACGCACATGCGCCCTTTCCGGCACTTTCCGGCGTCCTCCTCGAGGATCGCGGTTGCTCTTCTGCTCTTCGGAGTGCTGTCCTTTGCTGTTCCGCGCGAGGCGCGAGCGCTTCCGCATCACGAGACGCATGCGGTCCACAAGGAGATCGAAGCGCTCGAAGAGCAGTGGCGCCAGGCCATCATCGCCAACAATGTCGGTCAGATGGACCATCTCCTCGCAGACGATTACATCGGCATCAGCGCCAACGGCACGGTTGAGACCAAGACCGAAGCCCTGGCCCAGCGCCGCGCCGGCACCGCCCGCGTGACGCAGCTCGATATCAGAGATATGAAGGTGCGCGTCTACGGCGATACTGCCGTCGTCACCTCCCAGGCGCACGTCGAAGGCACTAACGGCCAGAGCAGCATCAGCGGTAATTACCGCTATACCCGCGTCTATAACCGCCGCCTCGGCCAGTGGAAGATCATCAGCTTCGAGGCCAGCCGCATGCATGACGCCGACGCCCGGCATAACTAGAGCAGGCGTTGCAAGCGAATCGACGGATCTGTCAGGTCATCGGCAGTCAGTCGCAAAAACTACCAGTGAGAGCATCATTCCCTCTGGTCGTTCTTGTTGCTGACTGTTGAATCTCGTCAATTCATGGCTTCTTTTCGCTAACCCAAGCGATTCGGTTTGCGGATATACTTATCGAGTGCCGACGATCTTCAGATTTTCCGGCCTTCGC
This sequence comes from Silvibacterium sp., assembly GCF_047605705.1. NCBI lineage: Bacteria > Pseudomonadati > Acidobacteriota > Terriglobia > Terriglobales > Acidobacteriaceae > Silvibacterium > Silvibacterium sp. The sequence goes on from NZ_JASGFD010000031.1 coordinate 15,596, forward strand.
GTTGCGATTTATCCGAACGATCATCGGCCTGCGCACGTTCATGTGATCGGCCGAGGCCATGAGGCGATCTTCGAGCTGAACTGCCCGGACGGTCCCGCAAGCCTGCGAGAGAATTTCGGCTTTGCACAGTATGAGCTAGGCACAATACAGAAGGCTTTGGGCGAGCATCGATCGCAGCTCTGCCTGGCCTGGAAGGAGATCCATGGTCAAGTATGAAGAGTTTGTACGGGCGAATGAGAGGGCGGAAGAGCTTTCATCCCGTGTGCCCAGGGCCATTACCGCCCGCTATGACCGTCGTCTTCGCCGGGTGGTGGTGCAGTTGAGCTCGAATCTTGGAATCTTCTTTTCCCCTGCTGACGCTGAGGGTCTTGAACAGGCCTCTCCCGAGCAACTGGATGACATTGAGATTTCACCCTCGGGCTATGGGCTGCATTTTCCAAAGATCGATGCCGATTTATATCTCCCTTCGCTGCTTGAAGGAGTCTTTGGCTCGGAGCGATGGATGGCCAGTCGCATGGGTATGAAGGGCGGGCTATCTACGAGTCCAGCGAAAGGCAACGCCGCGCGCGAGAACGGGAAAAAGGGCGGCCGTCCACGAAAAAGTGAGGCATAAAAACGAAGCTCGTTTAAACAAACGGCCAGTACGGAAAGCTCCCGTACTGACCGTTTTGGGGCAGGCTGCTATCGAGCGCGCAGCGCAAGAGGAGTCTGTCTCGGCCCCTACGAGTGCATCTCCAGATGCGCTTCCGCCTCGGTCTCTTCCGGCGATTGCGCGGGGGCGGCCAGAATCAGCGCAGCCACGATCAGCAGCGAAACGGCCAGCAATCCGAATTCGACCAGCTTGAGCATCGCATCATCCTTCCGGTTCTACCGCGCCTTATCGTGCAGCTCCAACAGCATTGCCGCCAGCAGCGCCGTGCGTGGCGCCAGATCCTTTACCAGCAGGGATTCGTGCGGCGCGTGTGCGCCTTCCCCTACGGCTCCCATTCCATCCAGCGTTGGAATGCCTAACGCTGAGGTAAAGTTGCCATCCGAGCCTCCGCCCGTAGCCGCTTCCTGAAGGCTGAAACCCAGCTTCCCGGCAAGAGTTCTGGCTTGCCGGTAGAGCGCCACCGTCCCCCGCGTTCGTTCCATGGGGGGCCGGTTTAGCCCGCCTTCTACTGTCAGGACGCATCCCCGGTCCCGCGCGCGCAGCCGGCGGAATTTGCGTTCCACCCGCGCCACGTCGGACCGCTTCGCAATCCGCACATCCACCTCGGCCACGGCCTCGGCTGCTACTACGTTAGACCGGCTTCCACCCGCGAAGGTTCCAACATTTACCGTGATTCCTCGTTGCAATTCAGTGAACCCTGCAATGATTCCGGTCTGGTACGCCAGCTCGTGGATCGCCGAGTGCCCGTTGCCGAAGTCCACGCCGCTGTGTGCCGCCACGCCCCGCACGTGGATGCGGTAGTGCCCGATGCCCTTGCGTGCCGTCTTGTAAGCGCCCGGAGCCAGCCCCTGGGCTGGCTCCAGTACGTAGACCGCCTCGCACTCCTTTGCGATCTTCTCGGTAATCGCCCGCGAGGCCGTGCTGCCTACCTCCTCGTCGCTTACCAGCAGCAGCGTCACCGGGCGGCGCAGCTGCGCGGGCAGATCCCTCACCAGCGCGATCGCCGCAAAAGCCATGGCTGCCCCGGCCTTCATATCCAGTGTGCCGGGGCCCCACACGCGCCCCTCGGCTACACGGAAGGGCATTTTTTCGAGCGTGCCGATCGGCCACACCGTGTCCAGGTGCCCCAGCAGCAGGATCGGCTTCCGTCCCCGCGCGCCTGCGGTGAAGAAACGCGCCTCCAGGATGTCACCAAAGGCCTTCTGCCGATGCCGGCGAATCTTTCCTCCCAGCTTTTCCGCAATCTTCGCGGCCAGATCGACACAGCGGTCCACGGCAGCCTTATCGTCGCTCGGGGACTCGATCTCCACCAGTTGGCGAAGCGTTTCCATCAGGTTGACTTCATGGCTGACAGCTGCCGCAGCGAGCTCGGAAAATGAAAAAAATGTCATGGAAGTGCTTTCCCTGGAACGCATAAGGAGGTGTATCCGTCTGTTTAAGGATGGCCGGGCAGGGTGTTGATTCGCCGCAGAACTGTGTCAAATCCGCAACAGTGAAACTTCTCCCGCCAAAGTTAGTCTATGCCTTCGTGCCCCAGTTCTGAACGCGTGGACGATGAGGATTTTGCATTTGAACCCAACAGCGCACTACGAGCAGACGCTGCAGCAGGCAGTCAGCTTTTCCGGTATCGGACTTCACAGCGGAGCGCCCGTTCAGATGCGGCTGCTGCCCGCGCCCGCCGGCACCGGCATCCTTTTCCGCCGCACCGATCTCGACAACTTTGAAATTGCTGCCAGCGGCCGCAACGTGGCCAAGGTCAGCTACGCCACCAGCCTGATGCGCAAGGGCGTGCTCATCTCCACCACCGAGCACCTGCTCTCCGCGCTCATCGGTCTCGGCGTCGATAACGTCATCGTCGAGCTCGACAATCTCGAGCTGCCCATCCTCGACGGCAGCGCCCAGCCCTACGTCGAAGCCTTCCGCTCCGTCGGCATTCGCACTCAGCGCCGTCGCCGCGAATACATCCGCGTCCTCAAGACCGTCGAGGTTCGCGAGGGCGACAAGTTCATCGGTGTCTATCCCGGCGAAGGCTATCGCGTCTCCTACAAGATTGATTTCCCCTCGCCTATCGGTGCGCAGGGCTTCGATATCGATCTCGCCTCCCGCAGCTACGACACGCAGATCGCACCGGCCCGCACCTTCGGCTTCAAGGAAGACGAGCAGAAATTGCGCGATATGGGTCTGATCCGCGGCGTCTCCGATACCAGCGCCATCATCCTCAACCGCAAAGGCGTGCTCAACGGCCCGCTTCGCTTCACGGATGAGTTCGTGCGCCACAAGGTCCTTGACCTCATCGGCGACCTCGCGCTCGCCGGCAAGCAGATCCTCGGCCATGTCGTTGCCGAACGCGCCGGCCACGCCATGCATACCGCGCTCGTCTCGCGCCTGCTCAAGGACAAATCGGCCTGGGAGCTTGCCACGGTGGATGCTCCGGTCGTCAGAACCCTGACCAAGACCTTGACCAAGCCGGCACCCCGTACACGCGTCGCCGCCCGCACCGCGCTGGCGACGATCTAAGCAAGTCAGCGAGTAGAAGGCAGTCAGTCGCAAGGACGGTCAGTGGAGGAACGGTTAGCAGGAAACAGAAAAGCGGCCAGCGGCGAAGATCCCGCTGGCCGCTTTTTTACTGGCCGTCCTTGCGACTGACTGCTGACCTGCCGCCTCACCTGCGCGGACTCGCTGCTAATAAAACAACAAACACTGCGGACGCGAGATCGGATACGTCTTCGACGTGGCTGCGAGTGTGCCTGCTACGCTGTCGCGTGCGATCACCGAGATCGTATCGGACACCTGGTTCGCCACCAGCAGCCACTTCTCGCTCTTGTCCAGCGCGATGTGCCGTGGAATATCGCCGCCGCACGGCGTGCGCCCGAGCAGGCTTAGCTTGCCCGTCTCCGGATCCACTTTGAAGCTGGAGATGTTGTTGTCGCCGCGATCGCAGGCATAGCCAAAGAGGCCGTCGTGGGTTAGCACCATCTTGCAGCCCGTGGCGGTCGGCCCCGTCCAGTTTTCGGTGCGGGTGCTGATCTTCTGCACTGTCGTCAGCGAACCCTTGGCCGCATCCCAGTTCAACACCGCGATCACCGAGGCCATCTCTTCCACGCAGTAGGCAACCTTGCCGTTCGGATGGAAGAGCAGCGAGCGCGGGCCGGCGCCCGGGTCCGAGTGCCACGCATCGGGCGTGTTCGGTGTCAGCTTTGCCGTCGCCGCATCCAGCTTGTAGATGTGAATACAGTCCAGACCGAGGTCGTTCACAAACAGATAGCGATTGTCGGGCGAAACCGTGACCCAGTGCGCGTGCGGCGAGGTCTGCCGCGAAGCATCCGGTCCATGCCCCGTGTACTGGAAGTGAGAGACAGGCATGCTCACGCGGCCATCGGGTTCGACGTGGAAGGAGGCCGCGCTGCCGCTGTCGTAGCTCGCCGCGAAAACCGCCTTGCCGGTGTGGTCGATGGCGATATGCGTGGTGCCGTAGCCCTCGGAAGGCACGGCATTGAGGAAGTTCAACTTCGCCGCGTCTGCATCGACGGCGAAGGCGCTCACGCCCCCAGACTTCGCCCCTCCGAAGTGATCGATCTCGTTACAGGCGTAGAGATACTTCTTGTCCGGTGAAAATACGAGATAGGTCGGATTGTCTCCCCAGGCCGCGAGACCCTTCTGCGTCAGCGTGCCGGTCGCGGCGTCGAAGCTGTACGCGTAAATGCCCTGGCTGGTGCTGGGCTTCAGCGTCTGCGTGCCGACGTAGAGCAGCTGCTGGCCGGCATCGGCGGCGAAGGCGCGCCATCCGCGCGCTGCGAGCGGCGCAACGGCCGCGCTCTGGATTGCGGTGCGAAGAAACCTGCGGCGATTCATGCCCACCATCATTACACGCAGGATGCGATGTTGGTCTCGGCCATGCAGCCTGTACACTGCTCGCGCATGTCTCTTTCGCCTACTGCCCGCGTCCTCGGCCGCATCGGTCTCCCGGCTCCTGTCCATGAGCTCGCGGCCCGCAACTGGGATGCGATCATCGTCGGAGCCGGACACAACGGCCTCGCCTGTGCCGCGTATCTCGCACGCGCGGGCAAGCGCGTGCTGGTGCTGGAAAGCCGCGAGCGGGTTGGCGGCGCATGCACCATCGAGGAGACCTTTCCCGGCGTGCGCATGTCGCCCTGCGCCTACCTTGCCGGGCTTCTTCACCCGCTTATCGTGGACGAGCTCAATCTGCCTGCGCGCGGTTTTCGCTGGTTCCCTGCAGTGAACGGGCTCTTCGTGCCCTTTCTCGATGGTTCCAGCGTCCAGCTCTGGGATGATGACCAGCTCTGCGAAGAAGAGATACGCGCCTTCGCGCCGCACGACCTCGAGGGCTTTCGTGCGATGAGTGCGGTCATCCGCCGCCTGCGCGATGCGCTGCGGCCGCCAGTGTATGAAGGCAGCACAAGCCATGCCTCCGGCGGAGCTCTCGAACGCGATGTATGGTCCGGGCCAGCGCCTACGCCAGAAGAGATCGATCAGCGCCTAGGCTCCGACACCGAGGCGCGTAAGGTGCTCTACGAGTGGTCCATGGCCGAGTTCGTTGGCCAGTACCTCATCGACGAGCGCCTGCAATCGGCGTATCTCGGCCAGGGCGTGATCGGCACCTACGCCAGCCCCTTCGATCCCGGCACCGCGTCCATCCGTTTTCATCACGCATCAGGGCGCCTCGGAGGCATGCCCGGCATGTGGGGATATGTCGAGGGCGGCATGGGCATGGTCAGCTTCTATCTCTGCGACGCCGCGCGCGAGGCGGGAGCTGTCGTTGCCGCAGGCGTTCCTGTCGCGCAGATTCATCCCGGCGCGGGCGTCGAGCTCGAAGGCGGCGACCGCATCCTCGCGCCCATCGTTATCTCGAATGCCGATCCTGTCCGCACGCTGCGCATGCTCGGCTCTGCCGCCGATCCCGCATGGCGTGCGCAGGTTGAACGTGTCCCCATCGAGGGCTGCACCGTGAAGCTCAATGTCCTGCTGCGCGAGCTGCCTGACTTCACCGCGCGCCCGGGCCAGCTGCAGCCGCATCACTATGGGCAGATCAACGCTCCGCTCACGCACGAGGAGTGGAAAGCCGCCTTCGCCGCATCGCGCCGCGGTGAGCTGCCTGAGCACCTGTGGTGCGAGATTTACTTCCAGAGCGTGCACGATGCCGCCGTCGCGCCCGAAGGGCTCCACACCATGAGCATCTTCGCGCAGTACGTGCCCTATCGTTTTGCGCAGGGTTCATGGGACACGCGCCGCGACGAGGTCCGCAGGCTCGCGCTCCGGTCTCTGGGCCGCTTCTGCTCGAATCTCGATACTGCGGTGATCGACGCGCAGGTGCTCGGGCCACCGGATATCGAGGAGAAAGTCGGTCTCACCGGCGGCCATATCTTCCAAGGAGAATGTCTGCCGCCCTACATGTGGTCGCGCCGCCTGACTGCGAAGACGCCCATGCCCGGCATGTACCTCTGCGGAGCGGCAACGCATCCCGGCGGCTCGGTGATCGGCATCAACGGCAGGAATGCAGCTATGGCTGTACTTGCGGATATGCGCTAAAGCTGCGCTTCGAACTGATATAAGAGGTGCTAAAAAGAGCTATGACCGTTCGCATAATGGTCGGCAGTTGTTTCTTTGTGCTTGCAGTAGCCAGTGCAGGCGCAGGTAGTTTAATAGTTCGCCAGATGATCAGAGAGCTCAATCAGAAAAATTCAGGCTTAAAGCCAATTTCTCCAGATGTCTTTTGGCCTGGAAGGCTGAGCTGGATTGTTTCAGCACATCGCTGTTTCTATCCTTCGAGCAAGCTCATGTCTTATATGCGTGCAAGTGTATTGGGGCTACTCGTGGGATTCTTCGGGGGTGCAGCGTGCATCATGATTCATTTGCAATAACGAAGTGTTCCGCCCACACGTGGCTCCACTGCGAGTGACTACTGCGGATACTTCACCTCCGCGCCCGTTCGCGTGTTGAGCACATCGATCTCCCCGTTCCGATATACGCTCGCCTTCAGGAAGTACCCTGCGTCAGCCTTCGTTGCGACAGGTCCGGTCAGGTTTGCAATCCGGGCAGGAGCCACGTTATTCGCCGCGCCGCCTTCCTGCGAATAATGCAGCTGCCACAGTGCCTCGAGCCCCGGAGCTTTTGCGAATGTCTCGAGCGTCGGCGTCGATCCGCCCTTCTGCTCGCCGTTATCCATGATCGCCACGCGCGGCGCGATCGCGTACACCAGCGCCGGGCTGCTGCTCTGGTACCAGCCATGATGCGAAACCACCAGCAGGTCCACGTGCCCCAGCTTGTTCGCTGGACACATTAGCTCGCGCTCCTTGTCCCACGTCAGGTCGCCGAGATCGAGAATGCGCGTCTTGCCGTAAGTGATCCGCACGCCCAACGATCGCGCATTTTCGGTCTGGTCGGCAGACCGAACCTCGCTCTGTGCGCAATAGGGATTCGCCTCTCCCGCGCCGGGCAGCGGCTGCGAAATCAGCTTGCCATCCGCGCTGATGACCTGCACCTCAAGCCCGGGAATCGGCAGCATATCGCCCGGTTTCGGGATGATCTGCTTGTATTTGCCCGTCGCTAGCACCTTCTCGAAGGCCGTGGCCATCTGCACCGTGGTTGCGTCGCCGGTCTCACGATTCGGCCCGTGATAGATGAATGTTTCTACAGGGATCTTCGCGACAAGCTGGGGCACGCCGCCGGTGTGATCCACGTGATAGTGCGTGAGCAGCACCGCGTCGATGCGCGTGAGGCCCGCATCCTTCGCGGCTGCCACGATGCGGTCCGCATCGCGTCCGGCGTTGTCCGGCCAGCCCGTGTCGATCAACAGCGACCGGTGCTCCGGCGTCACCAGCAAAGTCGACTGCCCACCCTCTACGTCGATGAAGTACATTTGCAGGGGCAAGTCTGTCTGCGAAAACGCAGACGCGGCAAAACAACAGATAACGGCCGCGAGCATCGTCAGCGTTCTGACGGCGGCTCGCATACGCAGTACGAGAAAGCTTGTGGGAGAAGCCATGCTTCGCAGAGTAAACCAAACTCTTTTGAAATCGTTTGCAACTGTTCTCTTTGCCGGCCTTACCGCGCACGCGCAGGAGGCTGCCACCTACGATGCGGCCACGAAGGTCTTCCGCATCGATGGCGGCAATGTGACGTACGCCTTCGGCATTAACGATCTTGATGAGCTGCAGCCCGTCTACTGGGGCGCGCGCCTCAAGCCCGGCGACCCGCTGCCCGCCGCGCACACCAACGAGGGCCACGCCTCCTTCGATTTGCCCTCCGGTACCACGCCGCAGGAGTTCTCCGGATGGGGTGCGGGGCTTCAGCTCGAGCCCGCTCTCAAGATCACCTTCCCTGATGGCAACCGTGACCTCGTCCTGCACTACGTTTCGCACAAGATCGAAGGCAACGCGCTCACCGTGCGCCTCAAGGACATCGAGCGCGCCGTCTTCGTCGAGCTGCGCTACGAGATCGATCCTGCAACCGGCATCCTCGGCCGTTCGGCCACCATCGAGAACAAGACATCCGCGCCGCTGGTGATCGAGCAGGCCGCGGCTGGAACGTGGACGCTGCCGCAGGGCACCGACTACACGCTCGACACGCTCACCGGCCGCTGGGCCAGCGAAGACGCGCTGCACGTCGAGCCTCTGCACCAGGGCGAGCGCGTGCTCGAATCGCGCCGTGGTTCCACGGGCCATCAGAACGATCCGTGGTTCGCCATCGAGCGCAATCACACCAACGATCAGGACGCGGGCGATGTCTGGTTCGGGGCCCTTGCGTGGAGCGGCTCCTGGCGCATTACCGTCGAGCAGGATCTGCTCAACCAGGTGCGCGTCACCGGCGGCTACAATCCGTTCGATTTCGGTTACAAATTAGCGCCCGGCGAATCGCTTGCGTCGCCTGTCTTCTATGGCGGCTACACGCATGACGGCATCGGCGGCGCTTCGCGGTTGCTGCATCGCTTCGAGCTCACGCAGATCCTGCCGCAGCGCCCGCATCCCAAGCCGCGTCCGGTGATCTATAACTCGTGGGAGGCGACGGCCTTCGGCGTCACCGAGGCCGGGCAGGAAGCCCTTGCCGAAAAGGCTGCCTCCATCGGCATCGAGCGCTTCGTGATGGATGACGGCTGGTTCGGACAGCGTAAGACGGACAACGCCGGCCTCGGCGACTGGTACGTGAATAAGGAGAAATTCCCCAACGGCCTCAAGCCGCTGATCGACAAGGTGCACTCGCTCGGCATGGACTTCGGTCTGTGGGTCGAGCCGGAGATGGTGAACCCCGACAGCGATCTCTATCGCAAGCACCCGGACTGGGTGCTCAACTTCACCGGCCGTCCGCGTACCGAGGGCCGCCAACAACTCGTCCTCAATCTCGCGCTGCCCGATGTGCGCGCGTATGTCTTCGGATTTCTGGACAAGCTTGTTACCGAGAACGACATCGCCTTTCTCAAGTGGGATTACAACCGCAACTGGTCCGAGCCCGGCTGGCCTGCCGTTGCCCCTGATGAGCAGAAGCAGGTCTACGTGAAGTACACGGAGAATCTCTACAGCATCCTCAAGGAGCTGCGCGAGAAGCATCCCAATGTTGAGATCGAGTCCTGCTCCGGCGGCGGTGGCCGCGTCGATCTTGGCATCCTGCGCTACACCGACGAGGTCTGGCCCTCGGACAACACCGATCCCTACGATCGCCTCACGATTCAGGACGGCTTCACCTATCCCTACACGCCCGGCGTGATGATGGCTTGGGTCACCGATTCGCCCAGCTGGGCCAATAACCGCGCCACCACGGTCGAGTACCGCTTCCTCTCCTCGATGCAGGGAGGACTCGGCGTGGGCGCGAACCTGAACCACTGGCAGGCCGAGGACTTCGCCACCGCGAAGCACCTGATCGCCGAATACAAGCAGGTGCGGGAGACGGTGCAGCATGGCGATCTTTACCGCCTCATCTCGCCCCAAAAGAATGGAGAACGGGATAACAGCGAGCAGTCGGTGACGGAGTCCGTCTCGTCGGACAAATCGCAGGCCGCGGTCTTCGCCTTCCTGCATTCGAGCACACAGGGATATCCGTATCCGCTGCTCTATCTGCGCGGGCTCGATCCCAACGCGCAGTACCGCCTGCACTGGATTACCGAAAAGCCCGGCGGAACGCTGCCCGAGACGGCTAGCGGCCAGTACTGGATGAGCGCAGGCCTCGCGCTGAACCTGATCGGCGACTTCCAGGCCACGGCCTTCCGGCTGGATAAGGTGCAGTGAAAATGAAAGAGCAGCGGCAGTCTTGAACGTGTGCAGTATCAGGCGGGCGGGATCTTCAGATCCGCCCGCTTCTTTCTGCGCTCCGCGATCACGAACACCACCACGCCCGCACCAACAAGCACCAGCGTCGACGCGACCACCTTCACAACCGCAAGCGTGGGATGGGTCTCGTCTTCGCCGGGAATCACCGAGAGCACGATGGTCAGCGCCGTGCTCAGGAAGCCGATCGATGCGAGCGCGATAGCCACGTGCTGTCCGCCCCACACACGGATGGCTTCGGGGCCGGAAGGCCGCGACTGCAGCCGGATCATCGCGGCGAAGAGTACGAGATAAGGCAGAAAGTACGAGAGGATAGACATGCTCACCAGCACGTCATACGCGCCGTGCACCGTCGTCCCCGCCTGCCCCAGCACCGCCATCACCATGCCCGCGAGTCCATAGCAGCCGATGGCGATCCACGGCGTGCGAAAGCGCGGATGCACATGGCCAAATGCTCGCGGCAGATAGCGGTCGATGCCGGCGACGAAGGGCAATCGCGAGGTCGAGGAGAGATACGCCGCAGCGCCTCCCACCGCGTTGAGTCCGATCAGCAATGCGATGGGCGCCGCCAGCCATGCCAGATGCAGCCGCATGCACAGTGTCGTCATCCCGCGCATGAAGCCGTCCACGCCGTGCACCGCATTCGAAGGCAATGCGACCAGCAGCGCGGCTGTGCCTGCGATATAGGCCATTGTGAAGATGGCGCCGCCCGCCAGCAGCGCTCTTGGGATGGTTCGCCGCGGATTCTCGATCTCCTCTCCCATGAACGAGCCCGCTTCGCATCCGCCGAAGGCAAAGAAGATCGTGGACCAGAAGATTGCGTTTTTCAGATCGAGATGCGGGATGAGCTCACGGCCTGTGAAGTGCGTCGCCGATCCATGCCGCGCGGCTGAAACCGTGGCCAGAACGATCAGCAGAGAGATGGGCAGCAGGCTGCCGAGCGAGCTCACATTGTTGAGCCATTTGCCTGCGTTGATCCCGACAATATTTGTAACCGTGATGATGACTAACCACGCCAGGGCGAACAGCAGGTAGAAGCGGCTGTCCGCTGCGAGCGCCTGCCCATGTGAGCCGAAGGCGAAGAGTACCGATCCGGCGCCGAAATAGAGCACGGCAGGGAAGTACGGCAGGTTGCTCATCCAGTAGGTCCAGGCGGTGAGAAAGGCAGGGAAGTCCCCAAACGCCTCACGCGTCCACACGTAGAGGCCGCCCTCATCCGGGTAGCGGGATGAAAGTTCGAGCACACTCACCGCAAGCGGCAGGAAGAACCCGCACAGCGCAAAGAGCCAGACCAGGAGCGTACTCGGACCGGCAGCCGCGGCTGTCGCCACCCAGCGCACGCTCAGACCGCTCACGATGTAGAACAGCGTTAAATCGCGAAAACGCAGCGCACGCCGCAGAGCAGGCTGCTGTGCGGCATCGGAGTCCTGAGCGGCAGGATGCATGGAACCCGCAGCATACTACAGCCCTGCTTTGTTGCCTGAAAAGAAAAAGGCCGGACCCGGAGGCCCGGCCTTTTTCCTTCTTCTATCGCGCCAGGTACCAGGGGATATTGATTACCACGATGCGCTGGTTGCCGCGTAGCAGCAACAGCAGCTTCAGCACATTGGCGCGCTGGTTGTGCAGGATGGTCTCCCACCAGTGCTTCACCACCAGCTCCGGCACCAGCACTGCGATCTGCCGCGTCTCCAGCTCCTTTTCTTTCTTGAGTACGAAGTCGATCACCGGAGCCAGCACGAAGCGATACGGCGAGGTGATCTGCACCAGCTCCGGCACCTTGAGGCCTGCCTTCTCCAGCGGCGCGGCAATCATCCTGTCCCACTCGTCACAGATGCTGCCCTTGCTGTCTTCGCTGTCCACGTGCACGGCGATGACCTCCGGCGACATGCCCAGGGCGAAGCGCAGGGCCTTCTCCGTCTGCCGGCTCCAGCGGTCCAGCGGCAGAATCACCACCGGCGGCTGCAGGTTCTCGAGGCGCAGCGGCGTGGGGCAGTTCGTCTCGCGGCGCACGCGCATGTAGTGCACGCGCACGCGGTGCATCAGGAAGATGAGGATCGGCACCAGCAGAGCTGTGACCCACGCGCCGGCCATGAACTTGGCCACCAGCACCACCAGCAGCGTGATGCCGGTAGCCAGCGCGCCGATGCCATTGATGAGCATGCGAAGTTTCGACTTCGGGCCGGGATTGCGCATCCAGTGCACGACCATGCCTGCCTGCGAGAGTGTGAAGGCCAGGAAGGCGCCGATGGCATAGAGCGGGATCAGGCGATCGGTGACGCCGCCGAAGAGGATCAGCAATGAGGCGGTGAAGAAGACCAGCGCATAAATGCCGTAGGAATGCAGGAGGCGGCGTCCGCGCAGCAGGAACATGTGCGGCAGAAAGTCATTCGACGCAATGGCCTTGGTCAGGCGCGGGAAATCGGCGAACGCCGTATTCGCTGAGAGGGACAGCACCAGCAGGATGGAGCCGATGGTCGTGTAGTAGAACCAGCTGCGCCCGGTGACAGCGGCCGTCAGCTGCGAGAGCACGCTCTCGTAGTGCGTGCCGTTCGGGTCCGTTGCGCCGATGCCGTACGCGCGGCACAGCAGCGCAATGCCCAGCAGCAGGACGATGAGGAAGGCGATGATGATCGTCAGCGTGATGCGCGCGTTCTTCGTGCGCGGATCGCGGAAGGCCATCACGCCATTCGAGACGGCCTCGACGCCGGTCATCGCCGTACAGCCGCTCGAGAAGACCTTGAGCATCAGCCACAGGCCCAGCATCTCGGTCGCATGCGGCAGCGTTGGCGGTTTCACTACCGGCACCGGATGTCCGCCGCCCATCAGTACACGCACGCCGCCGAGCACGATGACCACCAGCATCGTGCCCAGGAAGAGAAACGTCGGAATCTGGAAGACCACGCCCGTGTCGCGCACGCCGCGCATATTCACAATCGTGAGGATCAGCAGGATCGCCAGGCACAGGCCCAGCATGTGCGGCTGCAGGGACGGCACAGCTGACACCAGCGCGCCCACGCCTGCGGAGATACCCACAGCCGCGGTGAGGATGTAGTCGATCATCAGGGCAGCGGCCGCCAGCAGGCCCGCACCGTCGCCCAGGTTCTCGCTGGCCACGGTGTAGGATCCGCCGCCGTTCGGGTAGGCCTCGATCGTCTGGCTGTAGGAGAGGTAGACGATAATCAGCAGGGTGACGATCGCGGCGATCACCGGCACGATCAGGTGCACACCGGCCAGCCCCAGCGGGATCAGCAGCGTCAGTGCCGCCTCCGGGCCGTATGCAGCCGAGCTCAGGGCGTCGAGGCCGAAGATCGGCAGACCCGCCGAGGGGCCTACCTGTTCCGCGCGTTCCTCGCTCGTGGCGAGGGGCTTTCCAAAGAGCAAATCGAGTATCTGCATGGTTTTCTGCCTGTAAAGGCCAACTCGTCCAGCTTAGATGCGAATCGCCCGGACGCCCACATCATCGGCGTTTCCGTCGGGGGCCATCTGCCTTGCCGTTCCAAGGTACAACGGCGCGGTCCCGGCCGAAATTTTCGTCTTGTTAAACTGGAATACGACCATGAGCACCGCCATCAGCCTCTCGCCGGAGATTCTGGCCAAGTACGAGCCGGTTATCGGACTCGAAGTCCACGTCCAGCTGCTCACCGAGACCAAGGCCTTCTGTGGCTGCACGAACCGTTTCGGTTCGGCGCCGAATACGAATGTCTGCCCGGTCTGCCTCGGCCTGCCCGGCGCGCTGCCGGTGCTCAACGCCCGCGCCGTCGAGTTCGCCACGCTGGCCTCCATGGCCATCAACTGCGAAGTCCGCGAGCGCTCCATCTTCGCGCGCAAGAACTACTTCTATCCGGATTCGCCCAAGGGCTACCAGATTTCGCAGTTCGACAAGCCGCTGGCCGAAAACGGCTGGATCGACGTGCCTACGCCCAACGGCATCAAGCGCATTGGCATCACTCGCCTGCACATGGAAGAGGATGCCGGCAAGAGCCTCCACGACGGCCAGCCGGACTCGAACCTCTATACCTCGGTCGATCTCAACCGCTGCGGCACGCCGCTGGTCGAGATCGTCAGTGAGCCGGACATCCGCACGCCCGACGAGGCCTACGAGTACCTCACGCGCCTCAAGGAGATCCTGCTCTACACCGCCGTCTCCGACTGCAACATGGAAGAGGGTTCGCTGCGCTGTGACGCCAACGTGAGCGTGCGTCCGCGCGGGCAGGAGAAGTTCGGCACCAAGGCCGAGGTCAAGAACGTCAACTCCTTCCGCTACATCCGCTCGGCTCTCGAGTACGAGATCGAGCGCCAGGTCGAGATCCTCGAGGGCGGCGGCCGCGTGGTGCAGGAAACCCGTCTCTGGAATGCGAACGAGGGCCGTACCTACTCGATGCGTTCGAAGGAACAGGCGCACGACTACCGCTATTTCCCCGAGCCGGATCTGCCGCCGCTCATCGTCTCCGCGGAGTTCCGCGCGAAGATCGCCGCGCAGATGCCGGAGCTGCCCGAGGCTCGCCGCGCCCGCTTCGTGACCGAGTATGAGATCACCGAACAGGACGCAGCGACCATCACCGCGACCCGCGCCTTCGCCGACCAGTTCGAGGAAGCCGCCAAGGCAGCGAAGAGCCCGAAGCGCGTCGCCAATCTGGTGCAGGGCGAGCTGACCAGCCGCCTCAAGCTCAAGGGCCTCGAGCTCGAGCAGTCGCCAATCAGCATGAAGGGCATCGCCTTCGCCGCCGATCTCGCCGAAGAGGGCAAGCTCTCAAGCAAGCAGCTCAAGCAGCTCTTCGACATCGCCTTCGAGAACAGCGAGGATTTCCCCGCCGTCTACGAGCGCGAGAAGCCGCAGCAGATCTCCGACACCGGCGCCATCGAGAAGATGATCGACGAGGTCATCGCCGCCAACCCCAAGCAGGTAGAGCAGTACCGCGGAGGCAAGAAGACGGTCGCGGCCTTCTTCGTCGGCCAGGTCATGCGTCTCTCCAAGGGCCAGGCCAACCCCGCGCTGCTGAACGAGCTGGTCGCGAAAAAGCTGGACAGCTAGCTGTTAGTTACTAGCTTTTAGCTTCTAGCTCCATCGCTCCAATGCCAAGAGCCTCCCTATATGGGAGGCTCTTCGCGTTCGACAGAAATTGTCATTCCGACCGAAGCGCAGCGAAGTGGAGGAACCCGCAGTTGTGTTGGCAGTGGCACGAAAATGGGTGTCCCGTCCAAGCTCTGCTTGGGCGGGAGAGCACGAACCCACGCCCTTCATGTTTTCCGGACGATACACTGATCTCAGGAATAACATGTACACCATCGCCGCTTTCTATCGCTTCTTCGCGCTCGCCGACCCCGCGGCCCTGCGTGAGGAGCTGTACAACACTTTTGCAGGGACAGACCTGCTCGGCACGATCCTGCTTGCGCCCGAAGGCATCAACGGAACCATGGCGGCCTCGTCCGAGACGATCGGCCGCCTGCTCGACATGCTCGCAGCGAAGGCCGGGCTTGATATTTCCGATGTGAAGTTTTCGGCTTCGGAGACCGCTCCCTTTCGGCGCCTGAAGATCAAGGTGAAGCGCGAGACCATCACCTTCCGCAACGCGCCGGTCGATCCTGAGCGCCCCGGAACCTACGTCGCCCCCGCCGAGTGGAATGCGCTGATCTCTGATCCGGAAGTGCTGGTGCTGGATACCCGTAACACCTATGAGTCGGAAGCCGGTACCTTCGCCGGCGCGGTGACGCCCGAGCTCGCGACCTTCTCGGACTTCGCCACGTATGTGCGGGAGCAGCTCGATCCCGCGCGCCACCGTAAGGTGGCCATGTTCTGCACCGGAGGCATCCGCTGCGAAAAGGCCTCGGCCTACATGCTTCAGCAGGGATTCCCCGAGGTCTATCACTTGAAGGGCGGCATCCTGAAGTACCTCGAAGAAGTGCCAGCCGACGAGAGCCAGTGGAGCGGCAGCTGCTACATCTTTGACAAGCGCGTAGGAGTCGGCCATGAAGACTTCCAGTCGGAGCACGAAGTTGAGGATGCTTCGTTGGCTGACTAGCCTAGGTTCCCCTCATTTCGCGCAACTCAGAAAGTGGGAGGGCACTAGCTATCTCTCTGGTCCAGTTAAGCCGCAAGAATTACGACTAGCCGCTTCTTTCTGTCGTCGGGAAGCTCCTTGTCAGACAGTGAGAGCGGCAAATCCGACAAAATTTCGCAGGCGATAGCAAAGTCTGCCGGGAATCGATTTCTCATTGAGGTGGATTCAGGCCACACAATAAGGATCTTTTCTTGCGGAGTCATGTACAAACCTGACCAGAGGGAATCTGCAAGAGCATCCCAGCTGCGATTGCCGCTCAGTGCAGGGTCAAGTGGTAGCGTGTCGCGGACAGCATTGAAGAAGTCCTCTCTGGTGGAGATCCTGGATGGCAGGCTAAGCACTAGCCAGCCATCTCGTTCACTGTCTTCCTGGATTCTCTGTACTGCATTCGATACCACAGAAAAGAAACCGCTATCGCTGAACATGTTCACTGATTTCCTTCATGGGGTTCACGCGCCTTGCAGTTTCAAGCTAAGAGCTACTTCTTCAAAGCCCGATGCCCAATGTCCCGCCGGTAGTACATCCCCTCGAACGAGATCTTCGCGATCCCCTCGTAGGCAGTCTTGAGTGCGGCCTCGAGCGTATCGCCTGCCGCGGTCACCGCCAGCACGCGGCCGCCGTTGGTCACAATCGTGCCGTCCACCAGCGCGGTTCCCGCGTGGAAAACCGTCACACCCGGGATCTGTTCGGCCTCGGCAATGCCCGAGATCGGCAGTCCTGTGAGGAAGCTGCCCGGATAGCCGCCCGAAGCGGCGATGACGCAGGCCGAGGCGCCCTTCTTCCAGCGGAATTCCGTCTCCTTCAGCCGGCCCTCGACGCAGGCTTCAAAGGCATCGAGCAGGTCGCTTTCGAGGCGCACCATGATGGCCTGCGTCTCAGGATCGCCGAAGCGCGTGTTGTACTCGAGCACCATCGGGCCGCGCGCCGTCATCATGAGGCCCACGTAGAGCACGCCGACAAACGGCGTGTCTTCAGCCGCCATGCCGTTCACCGTGGGCTGCGCGATGTGGTTCACGATCCACTCCCGCATCTCCGGCTCTAGCATCGCGTCGGTGGAGTAGACGCCCATGCCGCCCGTGTTCAGGCCGGTGTCGCCCTCGCCGATGCGCTTGTGATCCTGCGCGGGAACCAGCGGTGTCACGTGTTTGCCGTCGCTCAGCAGCAGGAAGCTGATCTCGTCACCGGTGAGGAACTCCTCGATCACCACCTGCGTCTCGACAGAGCCCAGCAGCTTGCCGCTGAAGAGCCCGGCGATCGCCTGCTCCGCCTCGGTCTTCGTCTCGCAGATCAGCACGCCCTTGCCGGAAGCCAGGCCATCGGCCTTGACCACCACCGGCAGGTGGAAAAGGTGCAGCGACTCGAGTGCTTCCTTCTCGGTGGTGCATACGGCGTAGTTTGCCGTGGGGATGTTGTGCCGCTGCATGAAGCGCTTGGCGAAGCTCTTGCTCGTCTCGAGCATGGCCGCGGCCTGCGTCGGCCCAAAGGCCTTGAGTCCGCGTCGCTGCATCTCGTCCACCATGCCGACGGAAAGCGGTAGCTCCGGCCCTACGATCGTCAGGTCCGGCCGCTCCTCGGAGACGACGCGCATCAGGTCGTTCACATCCTTCTGATTCACCGGCACGCAC
Organism: Silvibacterium sp.; assembly: GCF_047605705.1. Lineage (NCBI taxonomy): Bacteria > Pseudomonadati > Acidobacteriota > Terriglobia > Terriglobales > Acidobacteriaceae > Silvibacterium > Silvibacterium sp. The sequence continues at coordinate 33,207 of NZ_JASGFD010000031.1, forward strand.
CGCGCCAGCGCCGCCATGCCGCCGTTGCCCGGCGCGCACACAATCTCCGTCACCCGCGGCGACTTCTTCAGCGCCCACACCAGCGCATGCTCGCGTCCACCCGCGCCTACTACCAGAACCTTCATCTCAGCCAGCTTCTCCGTGCTTCCTCAAATTGCCTGCAGCTCAAAATTCCCAAGATTCAGGCTATCGCAGCACGTTCCGCGAGCCAAGCCAGCCCAATCCATATCTGTCATCCCGGCCGTCGGGTGGCCCGCACAAGCCTTCACCCGCAAACGGAACCGGGTGCCCCACGTCTCGATTCTGAGACGTGGGGCGGCTCAACCGCTCGATCCACAGTGCGACCCTATGTCGCCTCCGGTCCGGACAGTCTGGGGCCATCGCACCCACTCTTAATTGCTATTAAAAATATTTCGTTAACCATGGTTTACATCCAGGCAGGCCATGCCTACACTGGAACCACCCACATGGCGCTTCCCGCGGCAGGACCACAGACCGACCCGGAGTTCACGCCTCAGCTGCCGAAGTTGCGCAGCCGCCAGCTCTGGTCGTACTTCGGACCGGCTTTCGTCGCCAGCATCGCCTACATCGACCCCGGCAACTTCGCCGCCAACTTCGACGGTGGCGCGCGCTTCGGCTACAAGCTGCTATGGGTGCTCCTGTGGTCGAACGCGATGGCCATCCTCATCCAGTACCTCGCGGCCAAGCTGGGTATTGCGACCGGCAAATCGCTGCCGGAGAACTGCCGCGATCAGTTCTCGAAACCCACCGTGATCTTTCTCTGGCTTGCGGCAGAGGTCTCGGCGCTAGCCACCGATCTCGCCGAATTCCTCGGCGCGGCGCTCGGCTTCTATCTGCTTTTTGGTCCGCGATTCCTGCTCTATGGGTGGAGCAAGACGGAGATCCTGCTCGTCGCCGCGCTGCTCGCCTCGGTCTGCGTCTTCGCCATCCTCGCGCTGGAGCTGTGGGGATTCCGCAAGCTCGAGCGCGCCATCATGGCCTTCGTCTGCGTCATCGGCGTCTGCTACGCGCTGGAGATGGTGATGATCCGCCCGCAGTGGGGGCAGGTCGCCTATCACACGCTCGTGCCCATGCTTGATGGCAAGAGCATCTACGTCGCCGTCAGCATGCTTGGCGCCACGGTGATGCCGCACGTCATCTATCTGCATTCGTCGCTGGTACAGCCGCGCCGCCGCGAGGAGGACACAGGCCCGCAGCGTCAGCGCATCGTGCTGCGCCTGCGCCACCTGCGCTTTGAGACGATCGATGTCTTCGCTGCCATGAATGCCGCGTGGCTGGTGAACTCAGCGATGATCGTCGTTGCGGCGGCTGCCTTCGGCGGCCACGTGCTGGCGAATCCAATCGAAGATGCGCACCGCACCCTGGGACCGCTGCTGGGGCCGGCGGCAGCGATGGCCTTCGCCGTCGCGCTGCTCTGCTCCGGGCTCTCGTCGTCGACGGTGGGAACCATGGCCGGGCAGATCATCATCGAGGGCTTCCTCGATATCAAGTTCAGCATCTTCCTGCGCCGCCTCATTACGCTGCTGCCGGCCATCGCGGTCATCGCCAGCGGACTCGACCCGCTGAAGATCCTCATCCTCTCGCAGGTGGTGCTGAGCTTCGCGCTGCCCTTCGCGCTGATCCCGCTGCTGCTGCTCACGGGCAATCGCAACCTGATGGGCACCTTCACCAATCGCCGCCCGACCCACATTGCCGGATGGGTGACGGTGAGCATCATTGTCGCTTTGAATGGGTTCCTGTTGTGGCAGAGTCTGTTGGGGTGAGAGTAGGGTAGAAGTTGTTTCGAAATGAACGTGCTCGTGCTAAGTTCGTGCCATGTTCAGAAAGATCGTTGTAGCCGTTGCTCTTGGCACATCTGCCTTACTGCTGCCTGGTCAGGAAGTTTCAACTCCCGAAGTTGCCCCCGGGATTCATCTGCCAGAGAGAGGAAGTTACTCGATGCTGGTGGAGAAGAGCAGCAAGCCCAGTCTCGTCGTTCTTCACGGTTCCGAACTTGTAAGCAATACGCATGCTGGCTCCAACTTCGCCCGTTCCATCGTGTATGCGGGGCCTCGCCGAACTGTAGAAATCGCGAACCTCACGTCAGAGGTCGAAGTGGCAACGAAGTCTCCAACCTTCTTTGCGCGGATTCCCGATGATGATCCGGACACCTTCCGCAATCGTCTGAGCCTTATCAAGCTAAAGCCCGGTAAGGATACGCGGATCTGCATCGAGTTCTCCGCAAATGTATTCGGCGGATCACGGAAGCGGGAGGTACAGGAAATCGCGATCACGAAGACGGATATGGATGGCGGCGCATGGGTAAAATTCACTCCTGAACAGCCGCTGGAGCCGGGCGAGTACGCGGTTGTGGAACTTCCCAAGGACAAGCTGCTCACTCCCACCGTCTTTTACGACTTCGGCGTTTCTAACGAGGCGCAGTAACGCTCATTGGGTGCCCCATGTCTCGCTTCTGAGACATGGGAGGAAAACCCGGGGGAGACTGTGATCCTGTAGGGATAGGCGATCCCACGTCTCAAGGTCGAGACGTGGGGCACCCGGCTACACCCTATCCTCTACACCCTATACCCTCGCTTCCTCTACTATGTTCGGCATGCAGAATCCTGCGCCTGCCGACGCTCGAAAAAGCCGCAGTCAAACGATTGCATTCATCGCCGTGCCGCTGTTGTTGGCGATCTTCGCCCTTCAGCTGATCGGCGTGGCGCGGCTCTATTCTGCAAACTGGGACGAGGCGCATCACCTCTACGACGGCTATGTGAGCCTGACGAAGAGCGACTATCGCCTGAATGCCGAGGTGCCTCCGCTGGTGAAGATGGTGGCGGCGCTGCCCATCCTGCATCTGCATCCCGCGCTGCCCGGCGATGTCGCCGAGGGACACACCGGCAACGCCTTCGTCGGAGGACGTCTCTTCGTCTTCCACAATGGTGGCGATCGCCTGCTCTTTGCCGCGCGCATGGCGTGCATGCTCTTTGCGCTCCTGGCCGCGCTGTTGATCTATGTTTTTGGGCGGCACGTATTCGGCGCGCTCGCCGGCGTCTGCGCGCTTGCGCTCTTTGTCTTCGATCCCAACGTGATCGCGCATGGCACGCTCATCTCCACCGACGTGGCCAGTGCCTGCTTCATCCTTGCGTCGATCTACGGCTTCTATCGCTACTGCGAGCATCCCGGCTGGCGATGGTTATGCATGACGGGCCTGCTGACAGGGCTCGCGATGAGTGCGAAGTTCACCGGTATCTTCGTTGCGCCGATGCTGGTGCTGATCGCGGTGTGCGAGGCTCTGCGCGAGCGTAACACCGCGGTCTTTGGCAGACTGCTTGCCGCCTGCGCGGGCATCCTTGTCTGCGCCTGGGCGGTCATTTGGGCCTTCTATCGCTTCCGTTATGCGCCGGCTCCGCATGGTCTCGAACTGAATCCCGCACTTGCGCCGTATCTCGCTTCGCTGCCGCATAAGTCGGATGGCGCGATGCTCGCGTTACTGGCGCGCCTGCACCTGCTGCCCGAGGCGTACATCTGGGGGCTGGCGAATACCAAGCACACCGAATGGGAGTTCACCGCTTACTTCCTTGGCCGCATCTATCGCCATGGTCCGTGGGAGTACTTTCCGCTTGCCTTCCTGATTAAGTCCACGCTGCCGTTGCTCCTGCTGCTGGTGCTCGCGCCGTTTGCGTGGCACAAGTCTGAGCGTGGATATGGCCGTGAGCTCATCTTTCTGCTGGTGCCGGTGGCCGTGTATTTTGCCGTGATCGTGACCTCGCACTTCGACATCGGCGCGCGGCACCTGATGCCGGTATATCCGTTCCTCTACATCATCGCGGGCGCAGTGGCGGCCATGATGCTTCGGCGCGGAGCTGCATGGAAAACTATCGCGGTGATTTTGCTCGTATGGCAGGTGGTCACGACGGTGCGCGTCGCTCCGAACTACATGGCCTATGGCAACGAAGCCATCGGCGGACCGTTGCAGGTGCGCCGCTACCTGAGCGATGCGAATGTCGACTGGGGGCAGCAGCTCAAGACCGTGCGGCAGTATCTCGAGCAGAACCACATCACCGACTGCTGGTTCGCATATTTTCCCGATGCCGCGGTGCAGCCGCAGGATTACGGCGTGCAATGCAAGCGGCTGCCCACGCCGAGCGGGCTGTGGTGGATCGGCCTGCCGATGGATGTGCCGCCAAAGATCACCGGTACCGTGCTCATCAGCGAGAGCGATCTCGATGGTGTCGAGTCAGGCGAGGGTGCGCTGAATCCGTATGACGCTTTTCGCGCCATGAAGCCGATCGCGATCCTGCAGGACGGTGTGTATGTCTACCAGGGAACCTTCGATGTGCCGCTCGCGTCGGCGTGGGTGGACGTGCACACGTCGGGTAAGCTCGAGCAAGGTGGCCAGCTCGACGAAGCACTGCAGCTGGCGCAGCAGGCTGTAGCGCTAGCGCCCGATTCGCCACGCACACAGTTACAAATCGCGGATGTGTTGGCGATGAAACAGCAGTGGTCTGAGGCATGGCAGCACTATCGGCTTGCGCAGAACGCGCTCCGTCAACAGCGGCCCGATCTGCAGGGAGAGGAGCTGCAGCCGCAGATCGATACGGGGATGAGGAACGTCGCAGCGCATCTGTAATCGCTGTATCGCTTGAGGATGCTGACTATCCCACGTCTCAGACTCGAGACGTGGGGCACCCAGTTATACCCTGCATTTCTACGCGAGAAGCACGCCGAGCGCGCAGCTCGCCATGCGGGCCAGCTCTCCGTCGGCGCGGCTCGTCAGCACGATCGGCACCTTCGCGCCGACCACCACGCCCGCGGCCAGTGCTCCCGCCAGGTACTGCAATTGCTTGAAGAGAATGTTGCCTGCTTCGAGATTCGGCACCATCAACAGATCCACATCTCCGGCCACCGGCGATGCGATGTGCTTGATCCGTGCCGCGTCGCTCGAGATCGCGTTGTCGAAGGCCAGCGGCCCATCCACGATGGCGCCGCGAATTTGACCGCGCTCGGCCATCTTGCATAGCGCCGCGGCTTCCAGCGTCGAAGGGATGGCCGGGTTCACCGACTCGACTGCAGAGAGGATCGCTACCTTCGGCTCGCGCACGCCCAGCCGCAGCATCGCATCGATGGCGTTCTGCAGGATGCTCACCTTCGTCTCGAGATCTGGCTGGATATTGATCGCTGCGTCGGTGACGAAGAGCGTCTTCGGATACATCGGCACGTCGAGCGCGAAGATGTGGCTGATGCGCCGCCCCGCGCGTAGTCCGCTTTCCTTTGCGATGACTGCGCCCATCAGCTCATCGGTGTGCAGCGAGCCCTTCATGAGCATGCCCACCGCGCCTGCTCGCGCTAACTCTACGGCCTTCGCCGCTGCGGCGCGGCTGTCTGCGGCTTCTATGATTTCCGTGCGGCTGAGTGATTCTTCCATCGCAGTGCTCAACTCGTGCGCGACGCGGCGTATCTCTGTTTCTGCGCCGACGAGCACCGGCACAATCAGGTCGTCCTTCGCGGCTTCGAGCGCCGCGCTCAGCGAGACGGCATCGCAGGGCCACGCCACCGCCGTGCGCACCGCGGGCCGCGCGGTTGCACGCGCAATCAGCTCCTGGTAGCGCCGGTAAGAATTGTTCACGATCACGTGCGGCACCGGCAGCGTGGACCATCGCTGTTTCTCCACCGGAGCCAGCACCTTGGCCGTGCCAGTGAAGATCTGCGCACCGCGCTCGTCATGCGCTTCGCAGGCAAAGTCGATCTGCCGGGTTGCTTCGTCCCTGCCCGTGACCTCGACGCTCACGAAGACGCGGTCGCCCACGTGGATGCGGTTGTGAAAGGCGAGGCAGATGCCGGTCAGCGTCACGCCGGGCCCTGGCAGCTGCATGCTGAAGAGTCCGGAGACCAGCGACGCACACCACATGTTCGGTCCCGTGAGGGCCTCGCCGCCGGCGCGCCGCGCAAGCTCGCCCTGGTCAAGCACTGCCTGGAAGCCCGAGATGGAGGCGAAGGCCAGCGCGTCATCGCCGGTGAAGACGTGTTCCGCGCGCGCGGTGTCCCCCAATGCTATTTCGTCGAAGGTTCTGCTCTCTACGAATCCCAGATTCATCCCGCCCTCGCGCTCGATCTCAGCTTCAAGCCTAAGCGTGTGGGCAGCGTGGGGATGTGATGGAAGTCACGGAGATGCGCGTCCTTGCATGCGCGGGGATGGACGCAAGGGATAGCTGGCTCTAGTTCGGGCTGGGATGCTCAACCTGATCGACGACGATCGCGGAAATGGGGCCTTTTCGCGCCTCCAGCTGTAAGCCAAGCTGCTGGCGGACTGCCTCGAAGAAGGGAAGGCTCGGCGCGTCGTCGGGGGCCGCAGGAAGCTCTCCTCCAAACTGGCGTTCATCCGGTGCCCATTCCAGGGAAAAGTCATACCGTCCCGTGAGCCCTGTTTTGTCCACGACGGGGCGGTCGAGCACCGCGCGCTGCAGCAATGAGGCGAAGTCATTCATCGTGGCGTTGCTGGCCGGCATCACGATCTTCTGCGGGTAAACCATGCCGGGGCCTACGCTCGCTGGGGCGTCGGGGCTGAGAGTGGTTGGCTTGAGCTTCGGCCCATCCTTGGCCACTTCCAGCGTGTAGATGGAGAACTCTTTCTCCTCGCGATGGAAGGTGAGATGAAAGCGATCCTGTAACAGCTTGCGGAGCATGGCCATCTGCGCATTGTGATCTGGCTTCGTTTGCCCCGGCGTCAACGCAAGAATGTCGAAGTGATCGGACTCGATCCAGGCGGGGCCGCCCGAGATGGTGCCAGGGTTCATGTCGTACGCGGCTGCAATGAGCAGTTTGAGATTGTAGTCGCGGACGACAAACCGGTTCGTCCCCTGCAAGGTGAGAAATCGGGGAGTCTTGGGACCGTTTTCGGCGGACTTGATTGCCACAACCTCAAAGCCCTGCCCGGGCAGAAGTGCGTGATCGCCCGCCTGCGAAGGACGGCCGCTGTCTGAGGTCTGAGCGAAGAGGCGCGACGAGATGAGGATGCAGAAGGCAATGGCTGTCAGGATTGCCTTCCGGCTCAGGCGCGGTGTCAGGCGCAGTCGTTGCCCCATGCGGTCTGTCATGGTTCACCCTGCTCATTCTTCAGGATCTGTTTCCCTTGAGGCGCGCTATGCATTCCAGCGGGCGAGAGCCGAAGCCCTCGCCCGCTGGAATGCTACACCTTCTTCCGGAAGCTCCGCTTTACTTCAGCCCATCCAGCAGCGAGCCGACGATGCCGCCCATCACGCCGGCCTGCGTGTTGCTCTGGGTCGCTTCGCCGTCGAGATACGGTTCGAGTTGGTGCGCGAGCTTCGCGATCGGCAGCGTCTGCAACCACACGCGGCCCGGGCCGGTGAGCGCGGCAAGGAAGATACCGTCGCCGCCGAAGATCATGTTCTTGATGCCCTGCACGCGGGTGATCTGGAAGTTCACGCTCGACTGAAACGCGCCCACGTGGCCCGGATGCACGCGCAGCGTCTCGCCCGGCGCGAGGTCCTTCACCACGACTTCGCCCGAAAGCTCGATCCACGCCATGCCCAGGCCGGTCACGTGCTGCAGCAGGAAGCCGTCGCCGCCGAAGATGCCCGCGCCCAGCGATTGCTGGAAGCCTACGCTCAGCTGAATCTGCGAGGTGGCGCACAGGAAGCCGTGGCGATGGATGAAGAGGTCGCGTCCCTGACCGATCTCGATCGGCACAATGTGGCCGGGCACACGCGTGGCGAAGGCCAGCTCGCCGGGCGCGCCTATCGCGCGGTATTCGGTCATAAAGAGGCTGCCGCCGCCGGCCATACGCTTGATCGCGCCGAAGAATCCGCCGCCGCCGCCGAACTGCGTATGCGTCGTCATCTGGATCGAGGCGCCCATCCAGGAAAGCTCGCCGGACTCGGAGATGATCGCGTCGTTGTGCTCCAGCAGAAACTCGAGGACCGGCATCGTGGTCCCGACAATACGGGTTTGCATCCTGAAACTCCTTCGTCTGCGGATGAGCCGCAGACTCTTTCAGATACGCGCAGATCGGTCCGCGCGTTCCACGCCACGATTGTAGCCGCACATTCATGCGGTGTTTGCGAAAGGGTGGCATGATCGATGCCATGATGCCACTCGCTCGTGTTCTCACCGCCGCGCTGCTTGCCTCGTTTGCCGCCGCTCCCGCCTGCATGCAGGCCCAGTCTTCCAGTCAATCGGCGCGCCCCGTGCTCATGATCTCCATCGACGGCATGAAGCCCGAGTACGTCACGCACGCCGACGAGCATCATCTCAAGATTCCCACGCTGCGCCGCTTCGTGGGTGAAGGCGCGTATGCGGATGGCGTCGTCGGCGTGATGCCGACGGTGACCTATCCGAGCCACACCACGCTGGTCACCGGCGTGTGGCCTGCGGTCCACGGTATCTACAACAATCAGGTCTTCGACCCCACGCGCGACTTCTCCGGCGCATGGTACTGGTACAACGAAGATGTCCGCGTCGAGACGCTCTGGCAGGCCGCGCATGAGAAGGGCTTGAAGACGGCCGCGGTGAGCTGGCCTGTGAGCGTCGATGCAAAGGGCGTCGACTATCTGCTGCCTGAGTACTGGCGCTCCTCGGTCGGCGGCGATCATCCCAACCCGGACGACCGCCACCTGATGGCCGCCATCAGCCGTCCGCTCGGTATGCTACCCGAGCTCGAGCGTGAGAACGGTCCTTACATGGCCGGCAATGACACGTCGGTCGATGGTGATCGGACCAGAACAAAGTTTTCGCTCGCCATCCTGCACGAGAAGAAGCCTGGCTTCATGACCATCCACCTCAGCTCGCTCGACGGCTCCGAGCACGAGCATGGGCCTTTCAGCGATGAGGCGGACGCCACGCTCGAGGCCATCGACGGCATGGTCGGTCAGCTCATCGAGGCGGCGCGCGCCAACGATCCGCGCACCGACGTCGTCATCGTCTCCGACCACGGCTTTGCCGACTCGCCGCATGGGGTGAACCTCGCGATCCCGTTTCTCCAGGCCGGACTCATCACCATGAGCAAGGCGTCCTACATCGGCGCTCCGCGCGTGACAGCGTGGCAGGCCGAGCCCTGGGCCGCAGGCGGCATGGCGCCCATCATGTTGCACGACCCGAACGACCAGGCCGTGCGCGAGAAGGTGAAGACGATCCTCGACAAGCTCGCTGCCGATCCGAACTCCGGCGTCGAGCGCATTCTCACGCAGGAAGAGGCGAAGAAGTACGGAGGCTTCCCGGATGCGGCGTGGGTCGTGGTGCTGAAGATGGGCTACATCACCGGCTCGCAGCTCAGCGGCCCGCTGGTCAGCGACTCGCCCGAGAAGGGTGCGCATGGCTGGATCACCGATGATCCCGAGATGCACGCATCGTTCTTCGCCATGGGCGAGGGCATCGCACATGGTAAGGATCTCGGAACGATCGACATGCGCCAGATTGCGCCCACGGTCGCGGGTATCCTCGGCGCAAACCTGCCGGATGCAAAGCAGCCGAAGCTGGATGTGACGGGGAAGTAGCTGGAATATGTAGCTAAAGCAGTTACGAAATACACGAGGGGCGCGGATATATGTCCGCGCCCCTCGTGTATTTCCACCAAACTTTGTCATCCCGACCGGAGCGAAGCGAAGTGGAGGGACCTGCGGTTCTTGCTGCTCAGGTCGAAATAACAAAGTTATTTTCTGAACACCAAAGATCAGGGTGCGCCATCCAGGTTCCGCTTGGATGGCAGTGCAATCCCTCTACAGCTCCTCCGGAATCTCCACCGGCTGAAAGCACGCCAGGTTTTCGATATCCCGATCGCGCACGCCAATGAGGTAGAGCAGGCTGTCGAGCCCCAGATGCGTGAGCGAGTGGCTTGCGCTCGCGCGCACCAGCGGCTTTGCACGGAAGGCGATGCCCATCCCGGCCAGCTTCAGCATGGGCAGATCGTTCGCGCCGTCGCCGACAGCAATGACTTGCTCAAGTGAAATATTCTCGCGCGTGGCGATCTCGCGCAGCGCCTTGGCCTTGCGTGCGCCGTCCACGATGGAGCCCGTCACCTCACCTGTCACCGCGCCGTTCGTCATCTCCAGCTCATTCGCATACACGTAGTCGATGCCGAAGCGCTGCTGCAGGTGATGCGCGAAGAATGTAAATCCTCCGGAGAGAATCGCCGTCTTGTAGCCCAGCGTCTTCAGCGTGCAGATCAGCTGCTCGGCGCCTTCGGTCAGCGGAATCCTGCCCAGCAGCTCGCGCACGCGCGCCTCGGGCAGCCCCTTGAGCAGGCCCACGCGACGGCGGAAGCTTTCAGAGAATGGGATCTCGCCACGCATCGCGGACTCGGTGATCCTGACGACCTGATCCCCCACACCGGCCAGCTTCGCCAGCTCGTCGATCACTTCGCCCTGGATCAGTGTCGAGTCCATGTCAAAGGCGAAGAGCCGCCGGTTGCGGCGGAAGATCGACTCGCGCTGGAAGGCTACGTCGATCGGGAAGCGCTGTGCCACTTCGAGCAGGGCCGACTTCATCTCGTCCTGAGACTGTGCCTGCCCGCTCGCATGGATTTCCACGCAGGCATTCGCATCGGGCGTGTGTACCGCGAGCGAGAGCCGGCCCGAGAGCCGCTCGATGCGGTCGATGTTCAAACCCTGATCTGTAACCACGGCTGTGACAGAAGAGAGATGCGCGGCAGTAATCGACCGCCCGAGCACGGTGAGGATGAAGCGGTCCTTGCCCTGCAGCGAGAGCCAGTGCGCCAGCGCCTCGGCGGAGATCGGCGTGAAGCGCAACCGCAGCCCAAGCGCCTCGGCTTTATCTTCAAGCCGAGCCTGCAACGGCGCGAACTCCGCGCCCGCAGGCAGCTCGACCAGCAGGCCCAGCGCCAGCGTCTCGTGCACCACGGCCTGTCCAATGTCGAGGATGGATGCGTCGAAGTCTGCAAGGATGCCGGTCAACGCGGCGGTCAGCCCGGGATGATCCTGCCCGGAAAAATGCAACAGTACAGTCTGGCTCATGGCTCTTTCAGGCTAGCAGGACAGGCGGCCGTTTAGACCTGCTGCACCGGTCCCTGATACTTCGCTACAAGCAGATCTGCGGTCAGCAGGATAAGTCCCTCCATGTTCGCCTGCGCGATCAGCATGCGGTCGAACGGATCTCGATGCAGCATGGGGAGGTTCTCGACAGCCATGGCGTGATCGCTGGTGATCGCCAGCTCCTTGTAGCCGCTCGCAAGCAGGCCGCGCCGAAGGCGCTGCGTATCGACATGGAAATCTTCGCGTCGCAGGCTATTCTTGATCGCGATTTCCCAAAGATTGACAGCGCTGAAATAGAGCAGATGCGAGCGGTCGAGCATGAGTTTGCGCGCCGCTTCAGGCAGCCGGGACTGCTGACTCGCCGCCCATAGCAGGAGATGCGTGTCTAAAAGAAGCTTCACGCTTCTCCGTAGAACATGCGTTCGATCTCTTCCTGCCCCATGCGATCGAAATCATCCGGTATTTGGAACTCACCTTCGAGAAAACCGAGCCGCTCCTCTGCTATGGCTTCCGGCGCGTGCAGGGGCACAACCTTGACGAGCGGTTTCCCGGCCTTGGCGATAATGAATGGCTCACCATTTACGGCTTCGTCCACCAGCCGTGAAAGGTGCGTCTTTGCTTCGTGCATATTGACTTCACGCATGGCTGGCTCCTATGGACTTAGTCTGGTCGACTTAGTCTATTATATCGCGGATTTTGCCTCTGCTTTCTGCGGTACTCTGGCTCCTCTGTTGCTTCTCCTCATGATCTCTGGAAGGACGCTAGACCCAATGCCCGATCAGCCACGCCTTGCCCCGACCGATCCCGTCCTCCCCGGTTGTGACCACCCAACCCCACTCCCCGACGGATGGACCCTTGCGAGCGAATCGCCGCTTACGCTTGCCGGGCCCGAAGGCGATCTCTCGCTCGTGCTCATCCGCGCGCCGCTGCAGGAGGACCTCGCCGCGCAGACGCTGGCCGCATGGCAGAGCCATGAGCCGGGCTTTGCCGCGCCCGTGCGCCAGCAGGTGGAAGCGCCCTCGGCCAACGGCTGGGAGCGCGTCGTGCAGATCGTCTATGAGCGCCCTGCCGCCGAGTCACGCCTGGCCATCGCCCTCGTGCGCATCTTCGCGGGCTTCGCCTATATCGTGCTCATCGATGCGGCCATCGCCGCGTACAGCCGCCGTGGAGCACAGATCCTGGAGCTTGTGGAGGCATGGAAACCCTCCGGTCTCGTCGAGGCGAATCTCGCCGGCGTTGCAGCGAAGCCTTTCGGCGAAGAGGAGCGCGTGGCGCTTGAAAGCTTTCTCCGTCCCGCGCTCGAGCGCTTCGGCATTCCCGGCGCAGCCATCGCCATCGTGCAGAATGGCAAGACGGTCTACGCCGAGGGATTCGGCGTCTGCCGTGCAGGAGGCAGCGATGCCGTCACGCCGGAGACGCGCTTCATGATCGGCTCGACCACCAAGCCGCTCACCTCGCTGCTGATGGCACGGCTGGTCGATCGCGGGCTCTTCGCATGGTCCACGCCGGTGACCGAGGTTCTGCCCGGCTTTGCCCTCGCCGATGCCGCCACCACGGCGCGTCTCACCATGCGGCATACCGTCAGCGCCTCCACCGGCATGCCTCGCCGCGACTTCGACATGCTCTTCCGCTATCGCGGTGTCACGCCCGAGGACCGCATCGCCGAGATGCGGCAGATGAGCCCCACTACCGGCTTTGGCGAGGTCTTTCAGTATTCGAATTACCTCGTCGCCGCAGGAGGCTATGCTGCCGCTCACGCCTACGCGCCGGAACCCGATCTTCAATCGGCTGCGGTGAAGGCCTTTGACGAGGTCATCTTCGCGCCGCTCGGCATGAAGCGCAGCCGGCTGTTGCATGCGCCGGAAGCGGGCGATGCAGCGCCGCATGGTTTCAATCTCGCGGGCGACGCCGTGCCCATCGATCCGGTCATCGAGCAATTTCCTGATCCCACCGCGCCTTCGGGTTCGGCGTGGTCCACGGTGCTCGACATGGCGAACTACCTTCACTTCGAGCTGAGCGGAGGTCTCGCTCCGGATGGCGAGCGGTTGCTTTCGCCGGGGAATCTTGCTGCGCGCCGCACGCAAGCCATTCGGATCGGCGATCGTCACGGCTATGGTCTCGGCCTCTTTCTTCAGCAGCAGTACGGTCTCCAGCTCATCGGGCACGGTGGCAATACTCTGGGCTTTTCTTCGGACATGTTCTTCCTGCCCGGCCCTGAAGAGGGGCATGGCCTCGGCGTGGTTGTGCTCACGAATGCTCGCGCCGTGAATGACTTTCTCGCAGCCTTGCAGCAGCGCATCCTCGAACTCTTCTTCGGCGCTTCCGCGCAGGCCGATGCCATGCTCGAATCCTCCTGCAAGGCGCGCTCGGAAGCGACAGCCCTGCGCCTGGAACGCGTCCAGACTTCACCGGAAGCTACGGCGTGGATCGCCTCACTCCTCGGCGACTACCGCAGCGAGGAGCTGGGCTCTGCGCGCGTCGTGCGCGACGGCGATGGCTTTGTGATGCACTGCGAATCCTGGTCCAGTGCTCTCGGCACGCGGCAGGATGTATCCGGCAAAAACCTGCTCGTGCTGACCAGCGCTCCGTGGAATGGGGAATTTCGATTCCAGCCAGTCGAAGACGGCTCCGTGCTCCTGCTTGATGGCGGCCAGCAGAAATACCGCTTCGTCCGTCTGGGTGTAGAAACCAGCCAACTGCCTTATATCGGACCTGAACGGTCGGAATCCCCATTTGAAATGTCCTAGAATAATCACAGGACGATGAGCACGATGCTTATGCCGCCGCTTCTCAAGCGCTTTCGACACGGTCGCCCGGACCGTGGACGGTTCCTCTCCCTGTAGGCTCTCTTTCTCCCGTCGTAAGATGGGCGCGCTTTCCTGCGCTCGCCAACGACGCCGGTCCTGCTACAGGGACCCCCACAGGCCATCGCGCCTACCAAGTTCACATCGAGGACTCAATGAGCACTTCCAAGAACTCCTTCGGCAGCCAGACCATGCTGACTTCTGGCGGCAAGACCTACGAACTCTATCGCCTGGGCGCGCTCGAATCGAAGGGCGTGAATCTCAGCCGCCTGCCGTACAGCCTGCGTATCCTGCTCGAGAACCTGCTCCGCCGCGAAGACGGCGAGTCGGTCACCGCCTCCGACATCGAGTTCCTCGCCAAGTGGGATCCCAAGGCTGAGCCGAACCGCGAAATCGCCTTCATGCCCGCCCGCGTCCTCATGCAGGACTTCACCGGCGTGCCGGCCATCGTCGATCTCGCCGCCATGCGCGACGCGATGAAGCTCCTCGGCGGCGATCCGCAGAAGATCAACCCGCTGCAGCCAGCCGAGCTGGTCATCGACCACTCCGTGCAGGTGGACGAGTACGGCACCTCGAACTCCTACTCGCTCAACTCGCTGCTCGAGTTCCAGCGCAATCGCGAGCGCTATGCCTTCCTCAAGTGGGGACAGTCGGCCTTCCATAATTTCTCGGCCGTGCCCCCGGGCATGGGCATCTGCCATCAGGTCAACCTCGAGTACCTCGCCCGCGTCGTCTTCACGCTCGCGACCGACGGCAAGTCTGTGGCCTATCCCGACACGCTCGTCGGCACCGACTCGCACACCACGATGATCAACGGCCTCGGCGTCCTCGGATGGGGCGTCGGCGGCATTGAAGCCGAGGCGGCCATGCTCGGCCAGCCAGTTTCGATGCTCGTGCCTCAGGTCGTCGGCTTCAAGCTCACCGGCAAGCTGCGCGAAGGCGCCACCGCCACCGATCTCGTCCTCACCGTCACCGAGATGCTGCGCAAGCTCGGCGTAGTGGGCAAGTTTGTCGAGTTCTACGGCGCCGGCATCTCCGAGCTTTCGCTCGCTGACCGCGCCACCATCGCCAACATGGCTCCCGAATACGGCGCCACCTGCGGCATCTTCCCGGTCGACGCCGAGACGCTGCGCTTCCTGCGCCTCAGCGGCCGCAGTGAGGAGCAGATCGCCCTCGTCGAGGCCTACTACAAGGAGCAGGGCCTCTTCCACTCCATCGATGCACCCGAAGCCGAGTACTCCGCGACCCTGTCGCTCGATCTCGCCACGGTCGAGCCCAGCGTGGCCGGACCCAAGCGCCCGCAGGATCGCGTGCTGCTGCGCGAGACCGGCGCTTCGTTCGCGAAGCAGTTGCCGAACCTCCTCGGACCCAACGCCGGCAAGAACGGCGAGCGCCAGGTTGTCCGCTGGGAAGGGGAAGGCGGCCATCCGGCTGAGACCATCGATGCCGCCCAGGGCGTGCACGAGTCCGGTCCCACCATCTCGGTGAAGGAGCGTTTCAATGTCGACGTCGACAAGTACCTCGACAACGGCTCCATCGTCATCGCCGCCATCACCAGCTGCACCAACACCTCGAACCCTTCGGTGATGATCGCCGCCGGCATTCTCGCGAAGAAGGCCGTTGAGAAGGGTCTCAGCGTTCCGCCGTGGGTCAAGACCTCGCTTGCACCCGGTTCGCGCGTCGTGACCGACTACTACGAGAAGGCTGGCCTGCTGCCGTACCTCGACAAGCTGCGCTTCAACGTCGTCGGTTACGGCTGCACCACCTGCATCGGCAACTCCGGCCCGCTGCCCACCGACGTTTCGAAGTCCATCGAGGATCACGGCCTGGTCGCCGTCTCGGTCCTCTCCGGCAATCGCAACTTCGAGGGCCGCATCAACTCTGACGTGCGCGCGAACTACCTCATGTCGCCGCCGCTGGTCGTCGCCTACGCGCTGGCTGGCCGCATCGATCATGACTTCGACGCGACGCCCATCGGCAAGGGCAAGGACGGCGATGTCTTCCTGAAGGACATCTGGCCTTCGCAGCAGGAAGTCGCCGATGCCATCGAGTCCTCGATCAGCTCCGAGATCTTCCTCAAGGAGTACGCGACGGTCGCCGACGGCGATGCCAACTGGCAGCAGCTCAAGTTCCCCACCGGCGACGTTTACCAGTGGGAGGGCGACTCCACCTACATCCGCAAGGCTCCGTACTTTGACGGCATGCCGGCTACCCCGGCTCCGGTCGAAGACATCGCCTCGGCCCGCGTCCTCGCGGTGCTCGGCGACTCGGTGACCACGGATCACATCTCGCCCGCAGGCTCCATCAAGGCCAACGGACCGGCCGGCAAGTACCTCGCCGAGCACGGCGTCAAGGCAGCGGACTTCAACTCCTACGGCTCGCGTCGCGGCAACCACGAAGTCATGGTTCGCGGCACCTTCGCCAATGTCCGCCTGCGCAACAAGCTGGCTCCGGGCACCGAAGGTGGCGTCACCCGCCTGCTGCCCGAGGGAGAAGGCATGAGCATCTTCGACGCATCGGTCATCTACGCCGAGCGCAAGACCCCGCTCATCGTTCTCGCGGGCAAGGAGTACGGTTCTGGCTCGTCGCGTGACTGGGCGGCCAAGGGACCGAAGCTCCTCGGCGTCCGTGCGGTCATCGCGGAGAGCTACGAGCGCATCCACCGTTCGAACCTCGTCGGCATGGGCATCCTGCCCCTGCAGTTCGCCGAGGGTCAGAATGTCGAAAGCCTCGGCCTGACCGGCGAAGAGGTCTTCGACTTCCCCGGCCTCAAGGCGCTGCTCGACGCGAAGTTCGCCAATGGCCGCACCCTGAAAGTGAAGACGACCGCAGCTGACGGCTCCGTGAAGGAGTTCGAGGCCAAGGTGCGCATCGACACTCCGCAGGAGATCGGCTACTACGAGCACGGCGGCATCCTGCAGTACGTGCTGCGCGGTCTGGCTAAGAGCTAGCTTTTAGCTGCTAGCCTTTAGCTTCTAGCTCAAAGACAAAAGCCCTTCGCGCGAAAACGCGAGGGGCTTTTCTTCTTCCACGATTTTTCATTCCGAGCGAGCGGAGCGAGTTCGAGGAATCTGCGGTTTGCTCGGCATGACGAGGATAGGGGGCCCGTCCAAGCTACGCCTGGGCGGGAGGGTAGTCGCTCATAAGCGAGAGCAGAGCGCACGAAATCTGCCCGCCTCGCCCATCACGATCACGCAATTCGATCATGGCGCTTGATCTGAAACGCAAGCGCACACGATGCAGCCGCAGCCATGGGGATGCCGAGTATCCAGGGGAGGCGAGCACCAAGTGCGTAGATCGCGGTACCCGTTGCAGGTCCAAGTGAATCCTTCAGATCGCTCGCAACCGATGTCGCGGCCTGATACGTGGCCTTTGCATGCGCCGGAGCGAGTGCGTGGACGATGGTTGGGATCAATGGACCGATGAGCATCTCCGCCATTGAAAAGCACGTAATGGCGATCACCAGCATCTCGACGCGGGCAGAGAGGCCGACGCAGGAAAATCCAGCCATGAGAGCTGCGCCGCTCGCCAGAATCATGCGAAATCCAGAAGCCCTGGCCAATGCCCGCGTGACCGGAAGCTGAAAGCACACGACCAGCAGCGACGCATAAGAGAACAGCAGTCCTACTCCCGATGCCGTGAGCGTGCCTGCATCCCGGGCATAGAGCGGCAGAACGCACTCAACCCAGCTGCCTGCAACCTCCAGAATCATGAACCAGAGCAGCAGCAATGCCAGCCGGCTGTCTCGAAATGCTGGCATGAGATTGGCGAATCCCTCTTCTTCCTCCTCTTCGGGTTCACCGCTTCTCTCAAGCGTTTCGGGTAGGAACAAGGCGGAGATCAGCGTGCCGCATAGAAGTGCAGCGGCGCTCCCGAGGAATACATCTCCCAGAGAGAGCTTCGCCAGAAGTGCGCCGCAGAGCGGCCCTGCCACTCGACCTGCATTCAGCGCAACGCGTCCACGGGCGAATCGCTGGCGTCTTTGATCGGCCGGGGAACTGTCGGCGATCACGGTGAAGATGGTAGGGTGCACCACGCTCTCGCATACGCCGATGAAGAGCAGGAGGAGCACGGAAGCGATTACGCCGTGGCAGAATGTGAGCGCCAGCAGTCCCGTGCCTACACCTGCAGTGGAGAAGGTCGCGACCGGACGTCTGCCGATACGATCTGCGATTCCTCCAATGAAAGGGGCAGCGAGCAGTTCACCCCCGGCATAACAGGCGAGCAGCAGGCCGATATATGGCACGGGGATTCCGGCCTGCAGGTGCGCCCAGAGCGCAAAAAACGGCAAGATGCTTCCGTCTGCAAATCCGATTAGGAAAAGAAGCAAAACGGCGATGGAGGCTGGTTGTTTCGACGGGAAGATCGCGGAAAACAGAAGGGTCGATTTCTTTTCAAAAAGCATTTACGTTACCCACGCAAGAGAGTTGGGCCAGCCCGTGGGCTGGTCTTGAACTTTGCGCGTTGATTCACGTAAAACGCTTACGACCGCTCTGAAAGCGACCTTTCCATTTTATCTTCGGAGGCTCGGGCGCACAAATAGAGGTGACGGAGTCAGTGCTGAAATTTCGTCAGGCAGACGCAGAAAAGCCCCGGCGATGCCGGGGCTTTTCTCATGCATTGTTGCGCGGGAGCTATGTCCCGACGCCGTACTCCGCTTCCGAGTACGTATCGCCCGCGTGGGCGTAGAAGTCTTCCGGCTTCCGGTTCTTAAACTTGTAGCGGATTCGCAGCTCTCGTCCGACATACAATCCCAGCGCGGCCACTCCGACCGCGACTGAGGCCCAGCCCAGGGCGCGCAGCGCAAGGCTCTCGTCCGACTCCGACTTCCGGCAGAATGCAGGCAACATACTCACAGGAAAACCCATCCTTCCGCGGCGCCGACGCACCGCGATGCCATCATGATAGCCCAGTTTCTCATCTCGCCCGGCCGCTTTCTTGCCCGGCCGGATACCACTTCGGTTCCATATCGCCCACAGCCTGTTGCTCATGTCCTACTTCAGGCTGTTGATTCGATGCAGCAGCTCGACCTTTCGTTCTGCGGGCAAAAAGCTCGCTTCGATCGAATTCGCCGCAAGCTCCCGCAGGTGCTCCTCGTGAAAATCGAAGCTCTCTTCCGCCAGCCGGTACTCGCTCTCGAGCGAGCAGTGGAACATGGCCGGGTCGTCCGAGTTCAGCGTCACCATCAGTCCCGCGTCGAAGCAGCGCCGCACCGGATGATCGGCCAGCTGCGGGCAGCAGTCCGTCGCCACATTGGACGAAATGCATACCTCGATCGGCACCTGCCGCTCGGCGAGAACTTCCATCAGCTCCGCGTCCTGGATCGCGGAGAGTCCGTGCCCGATGCGCTCCGCGCCGATATTGAGCGCGCCCCAGATGCTCTCCGGCCCCGTCGTTTCGCCTGCGTGCGCGGTCAGATGCAGCCCGGCGGCCTTTGCCTCGGCGTACAGTTCGCGGAAGAGCTCAGGGCCGGCCTGACGCTCGTCGCCGCCGATGCCGATGCCCACAATGGATGCATGTTGGTGCTTCATCTCTGCGGCCTTGCGGAAGACCCGTGCCGCCGCATCTACGCCGAATTGCCGCACCGCGTCGAAGATCCAGTAGAGGGTGATGCCGAAGTCCGCCTCGGCCCGCAGCCGTGCGCGCTCCATGCCCGCGAAGAGCGGTTCGAACTCCGAGCGGCCCCAGAAGTACACCACACCCACGGCCACGTAGACCTCGGCATGCACCACACCTTGCGTGGCCAGCCGCTCCAGCATGGCATAGGTGATCAGCTCGTAGTCCTCGGCCGTGCGCAACCGCTCGGAGACAGCCTTGAAGGCCATCAGGAAGCCGGTGAAATCCGTGTACTGGTAGATGGCGGCCGCCGCGTCGAGTGTCAGCGGCTCCTCGTCATGCCGGCGGCTCAGTTCGACCAGCGTCGCCGGCTCTACCGTGCCTTCCAGGTGCAAGTGCAGTTCCGCTTTCGGCAGCCGCCGCAGAAATTCCTGTCCGGATTCAGGCCTGCCCAACACCGGCCTCGTTCAGCGTGGACTGCGCCTTGCGCGTCCGCTTTGCCGCATACATTGCCTGGTCGGCGGCTTCGATCAGTCCGTCGATCTCCGAGCTGTCTTCGGGATAAACCGCCGTCCCGATGCTCGCATTCAGGTTCAGGTCGTGATCTTCAAACTGGAATGGCTGCACGATAGTGGATGAGATGCGGTGGACTGCCTCAAGGACGCTGTCGCGGTCCCGGATCTCGGAGAGAATGACGCCGAATTCGTCGCCGCCCAGCCGTGCCACCGTGTCCGCCTCGCGCGAGGTATTGCGGATGCGCTGCGCCGTCTCCCGGATCGCCGAGTCGCCCGCGCGATGCCCATAGCGATCGTTGATCTGCTTCAGGCAATCCATGTCCAGGTTCAGGACACCGATACCGCTGCCCTGCCGGCGCGCCTGGGCCAGCCGCTGGCGGAGCCGGTCATAGAACAGCGCGCGGTTGGCAAGGCCGGTCAGCGCGTCGTGCGTGGCCCGGTAATAGAGCTCGCTGGCCTCGCTGCGCGCGGCGTGGAACATGGCCGCTGCGATCAGATCGCACATCATCCCCAGGATCGCCACGTCCTTCTCGTCGAAGGCATTTGCGTCGACACCGGCGATCTTCAGCACGCCGACCGTGGTGCCGTCATAATCGAGCGGGGCCACCACCAGCGAGCGCAGTCCCACGCGGCGGCAGGCCGCCCGGTCCACGCGGTCGTCGGTTTCCGAATCGTCACAGCGCAGCACCTGACCCTGCGCCACGCACAGGCCGGAGAGGCTGCCTTCGCGGCCGAGCCGCAGTCCGAGGTGCGATCCGGCAATGCCCGTGGCCGCGCGATACACCATGTCCGAACCTTCGGCCAGCTCGACGATAGCGCCGCTCGCCTCCGTCAGGTTCTGTACCCGGTCCGCCACCAGGCTCATCACCGCGCCAAGGTCCAGTCCGAGCCGGGCGATCTCGGTCTGGGTGCGAATGACCTCTTTAAGAATCCGAGGATCAAGGGCGACGTCGGTGGAAAAGTCCATGAAGTTTGAGCCTTAAACATGATGCCGGGTTAGGGATTGGGCGTGACAAAAATCGCGCTCGACCTGCTGGCTTTCTGCAAACAGCATCGACACCGGGATTAGAAAGGGTTAATGCGAGGGGGCCTAGTCGCTAGTGTACGCAGAACAATGCCAAATTGGGACAGCAAAATGCCGCCGTGAGGGCCAGGATTCTTGACATTTCGCGATGCAGGAGCTGCTTTTTGTGGAAGTAAAAAGCCTGTCACTTCGCTGGGCGAAAGGACAGGCTCTTCGGTGCAATTCGCGAATGAAATTGCTCTAGGTGTGGATATTCACCAGGCCGTCGGCTGAGCCCGGCGAGACCCGCGAGGTCTGCGGCGCGCGCCAGTGGTCGATGTAGGAGATCTGGTGGACGCAGCTGATGGTGCAGTGCGGCGCGCAGGTCTTCTCGGTGAGGAACTCCCGCTTCACGTCGGCCTTGGTGTACTCGCCCAGCGGCACGCCGGGGAAGCCGCGCTGCTGCGAGCAGTAATGCACCAGCCCGTTTTCGCAGATGTAGATGTAGCGCGAGCCCGCGCGGCAGCGCCAGTCGTTCGGCTGCGCATTGGCGATCGCTTCCTGGAACTTGTTGAAACGGGAATAGTTCTTCTTGTTCCAGCCACGCATCTCCTGCCATACGGCACGCTCGCGTCCGCCCAGCGGCTTCAGCTGGCCGTCGCCGTCGTGGATGATGCCGATGGTGGAGGTAAAGCCCAATTCCAGCGCCCGGCGGCCGATCGTGAGTGCGTCCTCGGGGTTCGAGATGCCGCCGCCCACCACCGAATTGATGTTCACGTGGAACTCGGCGTACTCCGAGAGCCACTGCAGCTTCTTGTCCAAGACCTTGAGGCTCTTTTTCGAGACCTCGTCCGGATTGATGTTGTCGATCGAGATCTGCAGGTGGTCGAGGCCGGCGCGGTTCAGCCGCTCAATGCGCTCCGGAACCAGGTAGTAGCCGTTGGTGATCATGCCGGCCAGTGCGCCGTTCTTGCGAATGCGGCGGATGATCACGTCGAGGTCGGGATGCGTGGTCGGCTCGCCGCCCGAGATGGTGATGATGCTGGTGCCCAACCGTCCCAGGTGGTCGATGCGGCGCAGCATCTCGTCGAGCGGCACCGGGTCGGAGACCTTGTCGTACTCGTTGCAGTAGGTGCAGGAGAGGTTGCAGAAGCGCATCGGCACGATCTGCGCCATGACCGGGTGACCGGTGCCGGCCAGAGCCCGACCCACGATGGCCAGCTCGCGTACCTTGCGGCTCGCCGCACGCATCTTGCGGATGAAAGGACGCTTCTTGGGCAGGGCCTTCGCTCCGCGCGCTGCGTCCGCTCCGGACTTGTCCGTACCAGGTTGTTGCACGGCCGTAGACATATCTCATCTATTGAATCACAGGGCCAAGTCCTGCCGCGAGCGAACCGGGCCGAACGGGGTTTCCGGAGGGTTGAACGGCGAACTGCAGCTTCCAGCTATGAGCTCTTAACCTCCAGCCGTTGATGCTGGTCGTTGATGCTGGCTGTGAGTTTTTTGGTTGAGCGGATATATGGGTGCCCCATCCAGGCTTGGCTCGGGTGGGAAGGTATGAACTTTTACAGGAAATCGGGCAATATGAGCATTCGCGCCGGAATGTTCCCCCGTGCAAGCCAAGCTCCGGCTTGTATGAGTCACCCTGATTTAGAGGCCAGGAGCTGGAACCTGTTTCTTACCCCTTCTTCTTCGGCTCGCCGTCCTGCAGGCTCACCATGAACTCGCGGTGATTGCGGAAGATCGTCACCTGTACCTGTTTGCCGCGGTTGGCGTGCATGGCCTTGTCCCAGTCGCCCACGGACGCCATGTTCCGGCCGTTCACGCGAGTGACCACGTCACCGGCCTTGAGCCCTGCCGCCGATCCTGCGCTGTTGGCCGCCACGCGCTTCACCAGCAACCCCCGGCCGTCGTGCAGGCCGAAATAATCGGCCAGCTGCGCATTCAATGGATCCAGCTGCAGACCGATGGATGGGCCTCCGAAAAGCAGCGATCCGAAGAAGCCGTAGCTATGGGTCGTGGGCGCGGTCAGCGCGATATCGCCGTCCGAATTCGGGTCGGGCACCACGGTCAGGTTGTCGAGAGCGCTGTGCTCGAGCTGCGCCTGGTCGGCGAGCGTCGCCGAGATGGTCTGCGGCTGGCCGTCGCGGCTCACCAGCAGGGTGACGGCGCGGCCCGGAGGCGTTTCATGCAGCATCCTGCGCAGCAGTTCGGCGTTGGAAACGGCCTGCCCGTTCATTTGCAAAACCACGTCGTGCAGCTTGAGCCCGGCGGAGGCCGCCGGCGCATCGTGATCGAGGGTGATGATCTCCGCGCCCGAAGGATCCTTCAGCTTCAGATCCTTCACCCGGTCGGCGGGAATATCCCGCACGCCGATGCCGAGGTAGCCGGAAACGCTGCCGGTGGCCATCGCCGCCTGCGGCGCGGCCGGCGCGGGATGTCCGGTGCGCATGCCCAGTGCAGTCAGCCCTGACGGCATCACAGCCATGGCCGTTACCGCGAACACCAGCCTCGAAAGATGCTTCATGGCCTTCCTTCTATCGCCGCTCCCTCTGTCGGTGGGGAGCTGGCCGCAAATATGTGACGGTCACAGTGACAAAATGTCACGGGAGATATCACTTCGGCGCAGAGTAATGTTCTGGTTACGAGCGGCCGAAGCCAGAATAGAGTGCAACGAATCGCTGTCCGGCGCAAGAACCAAAGTCGTTGCGTCTGCTATTGCACCTGCACGGCCTGGCTCAGGACCTGCTGCAGCGCGCCACGGATCTGCGGATTGTCGTCGCGCTTGGCCACGGTATGCAGCACCTCGCGCACGCTTGAGTCCGCGCCCACAGGCTCCAGCAGTTCCACGGCATGGGCGCGCACATCGGCGTTCGGATCGCGCATGAGCGCTTCGAGCACCGCGTCGCGGACCTTCACATCGTCGGCCACATAGGGTTGGAGGCCGTCCAGCGCCTCCAGGCGAACCCGGGGGCTGTCGTCATAGAGGAGGGAGACCATCAGCGCGTTACGGACCATCCGGTCGCTGCACAACTGGCCTGTACGGCAGCCGGTGGCGAGCAGTCCGACCGAGTTGTCGCGCACATCGGCATTGACCCGGTTCTTCGCGCCCAGCACCAGCAGCTGGCGGATGCCAGGATCGTTCGGGGAGCCGTGCACCGAGACCGGCACCAGCCGGTTGTAGCGGACTTCCACCTTGTCGCTGCCCGGTTCGGCGAGGATGTTGCTCACGCTGGCGATGTCCGCCAGCTGCTCATCGTTTGAAGCTTCGGGCGCAACCGTCGTTCCTGCGTCGTGAAGTGCTGCCGGTTGCGCCGGGGGAGCCGCGACTTCGTGCTCCGCCTCGATGGTTGTTTCATGGGCATGCAGGCCAGCGTGGTAGCCGCCGTAAGCGCCCGCGCCCAGGCCGGCGATCAGCACTACCGAGGCCGCGATCGGAGCCGTGCGCAGCCGGTGTGCTCCACGAGAGAATCCCTGCGTGAAGCGCAGCAGCCAGCCACCCTGCGGCATCGCGTCCAGCGCCTCTTCCAGGCGCATGCGCGTCCGCGCAACCAGGTTCGGGGACGGTTCCTCGACCGGATACAGCGCCATGGCCCGCATCAGGGCCTGCGCTCCCTCGAGCTCCTGACGGCAGTTTTCACACACGCCGAGGTGCTGCTCGAGTTGGTGCTTCTGGTCGTCGGCAAGCTCGCCGTAGACGGCCAAAGCGATCTGCTCTTGTGCCGTGTCGCACTTCATGGTCATCGGTCTGCCTCACTGCCTCGAAAAGTCTTGCTGCCTCCGCCCTGGGTCACTTTGTGTGCTGCCTATCGCCCATGGGTCGGGGTACTGCTGTGTTTCGCCGCGTCGTGGCGGCGTGTACTGCGTGAATCCGGCACCGCAAATATGGGGAACTTCTATCGCATCTCAGCCAGGTTGTTCCGCAATTTCCGTGTTGCCCGGAAGAGCGTGTTCTTCGCCGTCTCCTCCGTCGTGTTCAACATCTCTCCGATGGTCCGGAGCTTCAACCCTTGGTAATGCTTCAGTTCGAAGACCATCCGCTCGCGCGGGGTGAGCTGGTCGAGTGCCTCGCGGATCTTCGATCCGAGGATCTTCCGGTGCAGCTCACGGTCGGGGTTCGCGCCCGCCCGGTCGTCCGAGATGTTGCTGAGCAGGTCCATCTCCTCGCCCGAGGAGTCCACCATGACTGCCTGATCCTCGCGGCGCGACTTCCGCCGCCGCAGCAGGTCGAGGCACAGGTTCGTCACGATCCGGTATATCCACGTGTAGAACGAGCACTCGAAGCGGAAATTGCCCAGGTAGCGGTATGCCTTGAGGAATGCCTCCTGGTGAATATCTTCGGCATCCTGCTCGGATCCCGTCAGGTGGAGCGCCAGCCGGAGCACCGCCTGATCATATTGACGCACCAGCGCGTCAAACGCTGCGCGTGAGCCCTGTTGCGCCTCGCGGATCAGCTCCATCTCGCTTGCGCGCGCCTGTGGATCGGTCAGCATCCCTCGCGAGGATTGTATCTTTGCCGGCTGCACGGCAGTCGTCGCGCCGGAGTTCACCGGCGAAGCGAAGGGGGAAACAAAACGGAGGGCGTCAGCGGACATCGAGGCTCCTTGCAGGAACAGCGCGAACTGGAAACGATCTCGGGGAACGTCTGGAGCGTACAGCTTCCGCCTGAGTGACGCATCCGCCATCGAATGGTGAGCGCCGGGCAGAGTTTTTCTCGTAGGACTGAATCTTTAGACGGTATTTCCCGCAAAGCGCGAGCGCTCAGGGAAAATTTGCGTCGCAGCTCGTTCGCCCTTCCCCGGTCTTGTCATTCCGACCGAAACGGAGCGAAGTGGAGGAACCCGCGGTTTGTTCGCATCGGCGCGAAAAAGGTTGGGAGGAAAGAACCTGGACGGAGCGGTGCCGAGATGTTCCCCACTCAAGCCAAAACAGGGCTTGCATGGGCCACCAAGGCCGAGGGGGAACCAGCGTCGGCTGCACCCCGCCTCCTGCCCCTATCGTCTACACTCCCAACATGAACAGCCGTCAAGGTGAATTCGGTAGTGGACGGTTGTGGCCGTCGGAAGAAAACTCCTCACAGGAGCCGGAGGAGAGTGTGAAAGAAGCAGCAGCAGGGAAGAGTGAAGGCTCCAGCCGCCTCGTGACCGCCTATTGTGATGGCGGATCGCGCGGCAACCCCGGCCCCTCGGGCTATGGCGTTTACATCGAAGGCGAGACCGGCGAGATGGTCGCCGAGCTGAGCGAGTACCTGGGCAAGCGGACCAACAACTTCGCCGAATATTCGGGCCTGCTGGCCGCGCTCGATTTCGCCGTCCGCGAGGGGCACAGCCGCATGCGCGTCGTCGCCGACTCGGAGCTGATGGTGAAGCAGATCCAGGGCAAGTACCGCGTCAACAGCCCCGACCTGAAGCCGCTCTACGAGGAGGCCAAGCGCCGCATCGCCCGCCTCGACTTCTTCGAGATCCGCCACGTTCTCCGCAACAAGAACAAGGAGGCCGACCGCCTGGCGAATGAAGCTATGGATCGCGGCCAGGGACGCACGGTGAACGTCGCCGCGCAGACCACGTCTGCGACCCGTTCTTCCGCACCCCGGCCGACGGCTCCGTCTGCGCCGCGTCCCGTCGCTGCCGATGCGGTCATGCCGGAGCCCGAGGCCCGTGTGCGCCCGGCATCCGGAAGCGGCGGCATCGTCGTTGCCCCTATCCGTGCAGGAGGCCCCGCGCAGCCCGCACCAGAAGCGCCGAAGACCTTCCGCGGCCTGGTGAAGGGCGGCGTCATCCACCTCGTCGAGGGCAATCTGCCCGACGGCATCTTCGTCCGCATTACGCCCGAACGGCGCTAGCGTTTCTTGCCGGCG
>NZ_JASGFD010000032.1:0-58817 GCF_047605705.1 Silvibacterium sp.
CCAGCACGTCGATCGCGCCCGAGCGCACCAGCGCTTCGGTGATCTCAAGTGCCTGCTCGCCGTAATCCGGCTGCGAAACCAGCAGGTTGTCCACGTCCACGCCCAGCTTCTTCGCGTAGATCGGATCGAGCGCGTGCTCGGCATCCACAAAGGCTGCCATGCCGCCCATCTTCTGGGCCTCGGCGATGATCTGCAGCGTAATGGTGGTCTTACCCGAGGATTCCGGTCCGAAGATCTCGATCACGCGGCCACGCGGCACGCCGCCCACGCCGAGGGCTGCGTCAAAGGAGATCGACCCGGTCGAGATCGTCGAAATCGGCACCACCGCCTCTTTGCTGCCCAGGCGCATGATGG
This sequence comes from Silvibacterium sp., assembly GCF_047605705.1. NCBI lineage: Bacteria > Pseudomonadati > Acidobacteriota > Terriglobia > Terriglobales > Acidobacteriaceae > Silvibacterium > Silvibacterium sp. The sequence continues at coordinate 355 of NZ_JASGFD010000032.1, forward strand.
AGCCCTTGCCAAATTGCTTTTCGATCTGCGAAAGCGCCAGTTCTACGGCGCGGGAACGGTCATCTGCCACGTCTAAAATCTCCAGTCAGGCCGCGCACTCAGCTCGTTTCGGGAGGTGTTTTGAAACGGGACAGTGCGGCTTGAGGTCATCTTAGCATCGAATCTGCGAGGGGCGAAGAAAAACCAAAAACTTAGGTAATGCCTGCTTCGTATCTTCAACAAAGCACAGCGTCGAGGCTCACCTGCCAAAATCGCGCAGCTCGGCAATCCGCCGCCGCATCCGGGTGCAGGGCGTCGCCGACGGCTGACGCCGGCTCTCCCGGACCAGCATCACCAGCACCCAGAACAGAAACGCGATTCCCAGCACGGAGCATCCTCCCAAAACGGCCAATGCCAGCCAGCGACCGAGCACACCACCCTCCATACAGAGTGGACATGACGCGTCGCAAGGCTGGCGCAAGGAAGATATAAGGAAGTTCTAAGGCTGGCCTATCCCGAGAACCGGCCAGCCATCAATCCGCGACGATCAGTTCGCCCGGCTGAATCGGCCGTGTGCGCGGCAGCTTGCCATAGGCCGAGAGCGTGCCCATAAGAACCAGCACTCCCGAATAGATGACCAACTTTACGATATCCGTCGTGTGATTCTTCGGCAGGGTCTTCCATAGAACCAGCAGCGTCGTCTGCGCTGCGGTGATCGACCATACGGCACCGTAGAAGTAGCGCCGCTCCGTGCCTTCGCCACGCGTCGATTTGCCCACACGCGGCAGCAGCCCGAAGGCTCCCAGCAGCAGCACCACCACGCAGATGGGCGTGTAGCCCTTCCAGTAGATCTGCTGCAGGTACCACTTGCCCGTCGCCACAGCCACGGCGAGGCCGATGAGGTTCAGCAGCATGAAGTTGAGGAGCGCGTTCCAGGCAAAGCTGTAACAGACCTTGCGATAGAGCGGGTTGGGACGGTCTTCATTGAAGCGCAGGATGTAGGGAGCGGGTTCGCAGCCCGGCAGCTGACCGGCCAGCAGCGCGATGCCCGTGCACACCAGCACCACGCCCAGCCAGATCAGGTTGCCGCGGCTTCCGCCATGGGCGAAGAGGCTGAAGGTCATCGGTCCAGGTGCGAGAAAAAACACCCAGATCCAGATAGGCCAGTGCGACACGCGGTAGTGCTTCTTATTGCGCGTGCGCATCTTGCGCTCGTCGAAAATCTCCGGCTCAACCGTGAATGCCATGCCGCTCCCTGTTGCCAGATGCTCTTACTGCTTCAGCGCCGCTTCAATCGCCGAGGTCACCTCGGGCGAGTCCGGCTTGACCGCAGGCTCAAAGCGAGCCACCGGCTTGCCACTGCGGTCGAAGAGAAACTTGGTGAAGTTCCACTGAATGTCGCCCGCAAACTGCGGATCGGTGCTCTTGTCGGTCAGGAAGTGATAGAGCGGAGCTTCATCGTCGCCCTTCACCGAGACCTTGGACATCATCGGGAAAGTCACGCCATAAGTGCGCGTGCAGAAGCTGCGGATCTCGACCGCTGTGCCCGGCTCCTGGCTGGCGAAGTTGTTCGCCGGGATGCCCACGATCACCAGCCCCTGCGACTCGTACTTCTTATAGAGAGCTTCGAGCGCGCCGTACTGCGGCGTGTAACCGCACTTGCTGGCCACGTTCACCAGCATCACCACCTTGCCTTTGTAGGCATGCAGGTTTGCAGGTGCGCCCTCGAGCGTCGTCAGCTTGAAGTCATAAATGCTGCGAGCAACACCCATGGCCGCACCCGCGCTCATCAATACCGAAAGACACACCATTCCCAACAACGAAGGCTTGCGCATCGTTCCCTCTCTTTTCCGTCGCAGAAGCGAAGGCACAGCGATCATAGCGGATCGCCGATACAGTACAGAAGGGCCGGGTTACAGCGCCTGTTCGGCCACTTCTCGCGACACCGGCTCGAACTCGAGCGAAATGCCGTCGCTCTCGACCGTGAAATTCACGGCGGTAAGATCGGTCACGATCCAGTTGGCAAACTCCAGCTGCTCGACCGAGTGGGAAAAGAGCGTCGTCAGGACCTTGCATCCCGCGGCGTGACCGGCCTTCGCGCCGGCAGGAGCATCTTCGATCACCAGGCACTCTTCGGGCTTGAAGCTGAGCAAAGCGGCACCGCGCAGGTAGGGTTCAGGATTCGGCTTGCCGTGCGTCACCATGTCGGCGGAGATGAACTCCTCCGGCGGTGTGAGACCGGCGTAACCCAGGCGGGCTTTTGCCAGCTTCTTCGTCGCCGAGGTCGCGATCGTCCAACGGTCTTTCGGCAACAACGTGAGCAATGCTTTCACGCCGGGCAGCACCTGGATGTCGTCCTTATCCTCGATCTCGATCTCCTCGATCACATCGAGTTCTGCCTGTGCATCGAGATCCGGGCGCAGGAGCCTGATGGTGTCGATGGCCCGCTGACCATGCGCCGTCTTGATCGCCGTCGCGGCGTCTACCCCACGCATTTCGCCCCACTTGGCCCAGCTGCGCTCCACCGAGCCCAGCGAGCTTACGAGGATTCCATCCATATCGAAGAGAATGCCGCGAACCTTTGTCTTCATACTTCCAGCCTACCAGCCGCTTCACGGGACTGGCCGTCCAGGCCCCACTGCGCGTGGAGCGATTCGCCTTCGGCACCCGCTCCCGCTGGTCGCGCTTCACGGTTCAGAGAGTGTGGCCAGGGCTTGCGTAGGTGCAGTAGGTAGCTCCTCTTCCCAATCAATCTGTCATCCCGACCGAAGCGAAGCCCGAAGGGCGAAGCGAAGTGGAGGGACCTGCGATTTTCTATGTGCAGGTTCAAACGCAGGTTTCTCCACTCCGCAGGACAAAAAGCCGTCCTGCTCCGGTCGAAATGACAATGTTGTTTCGGACAATCAGCCTCTACACACTGGTGAGAAACATCTCTTTCACATTCTCGTAGACGCGCCGGATGCCTTCCTCGAGCGGCGTCGTTGCCTGCCAGCCGAGAGCCTTGATGCGGCTTACATCCATCAGCTTGCGCGGTGTGCCGTCGGGACGCGTGGTGTCGAAGAGCAGTTCGCCTTCAAAGCCCACCACCCTGCACACCAGCTCCGCCAGCTCGCGGATCGTGAGGTCTTCCCCCGTGCCGATGTTGATCAGCGGCGGCTCGTCGGCGGTGAGCAGCTTGGCGAACTCCGCCTCCGGCAGGCTTATCAGATAGAGGCAGGCCTCGGCGAGATCATCCGAATAGAGCAGCTCGCGGCGAGGCGTGCCTGTACCCCACACCGTGATGCTCTTCGCACCCGCAGCCTTCGCCTCTGCGGCTTTGCGGATGAGCGCGGGCAGCACGTGCGAGTTTTTCAGATCGAAGTTGTCATTCGGCCCGTAGAGATTCGTCGGCATCGCTGCGAGGAACTGTGTGCCGTACTGCCGGTTATAGGACCAGCACATCTCGATGCCCGCGATCTTCGCCAGCGCATAGGCGCGGTTGGTCGGCTCGAGTGGCCCCGTCAGCAGATACTCTTCCTTGATCGGCTGCGGGCAGAGCTTTGGATAGATGCAGCTCGAGCCGAGAAAGAGCAGCCGCTTTACGCCGCTGCGATAGGCGGCATCGATCACGTTGGTCTGGATCTCGAGATTCTCGCGGATGAAGTCTGCCGGGTACGTATCGTTCGCGACGATCCCACCCACCTTCGCTGCAGCGAGGAAGACATACTCCGGCTGTTCCTGCTCAAAGAAGGCCAGCACCGCGGCTTTGTCCGTCAGGTCCAGCTCTGCGCGGCTGCGCAGCAACAGGTTTGTATAGCCCTGCTGTTCGAGTCCGCGCCGAATCGCGCTGCCCACCAGCCCGCGATGACCGGCGATAAAGATTCTGCTCGTCTTTTCCAAGCCCTGCTCCGTTGGTTAAGACTCGTGAAAGTTGTAAGCCGTGTAGCCGTGGCTCTTCACCAGCGCGTCGCGCTTGGCTGCCTCGTAGTCGGCATCCACCATCTCCCGCACCAACTCTTGAAACGTGGTGCGAGGCACCCAGCCGAGCTCGCGCTTGGCCTTCGAGGGATCGCCCAGCAGCGTCTCCACCTCAGTCGGACGGAAATACCGCGGATCGACTGCGACCGCCAGCTGCCCCTTTTCATCGTAGGCGCGCTCGTCCACGCCGGAACCATCCCAGCGCAGCGGCATCTCCAGCAGCTCGGCCGTGAGGTTCACGAAGTCACGCACGCTGTGTTGTTCGCCGGTCGCGATCACGTAGTCCTTCGGCTCATCCTGCTGCAGCATCAGCCACTGCATTTCGACGTAATCTCGTGCATGGCCCCAGTCGCGCAACGCATCCAGGTTGCCGATCCAGAGCGTTTCCTGCAGGCCGGTTTTGATGCGGGAGAGGGCGCGCGTGATCTTGCGCGTGACGAAGGTCTCGCCTCGCATCGGCGACTCGTGATTGAAGAGGATGCCATTGCAGGCGTAGATTCCGTAGGCCTCACGATAGTTCACCGTGATCCAGTAGGCGTAGAGCTTGGCCACCGCATAGGGCGAGCGCGGATAAAACGGCGTCGTCTCCTTCTGCGGAATCTCCTGCACAAGACCGTAGAGCTCGGAGGTAGAGGCCTGATAGAAACGCGTACTCTTCTCGAGGCCCAGAATGCGGATCGCCTCCAGCAGACGCAACGGCCCGATCGCATCGGAGTTCGCCGTGTATTCCGGCTCCTCGAAGGACACCTTCACGTGGCTCTGCGCCGCGAGATTGTAAATCTCGTCCGGCTGCACCTTCTGCACGATATGGATCAGGCTGCTCGAGTCCGTGAGATCGCCGTAGTGCAGGATCAGCCTGCGGCTCTCCACGTGGGGATCTTCATACAGGTGATCGATGCGGTTGGTATTGAAGAGCGAGGAGCGGCGCTTGATGCCGTGCACCTCGTATCCCTTCTTCAGTAACAGTTCCGCTAAATATGCGCCATCCTGGCCGGTAATCCCGGTGATGAGAGCTTTTTTCAAACGGAGAAACCCCTGTCTTTCACGATAGCGTTCATTCTATGGGCGCCCTGCACGGATTCCATGACTTCCCTCTGAAACCACTGTCGCTCTTCGCCTACGGCCGCTCGAAGACCTTGAGAGCAGGCTCGGAGGCCAGCAGGCTGAGCATCTCTTTCTCGAAGCGGCGCAGGACGTAATCCCGCCCCATGTGCTCCTCGGCATAGCGGCGCGCAGCCAATCCCAGCTCCAGGCGCAGCTCCCGGTCAGCAGCGAGATGAGAGACCGCAGCGATAAAGGCATTGGCGTCGCCCGGAGGCACCACCACGCCGCAGCCCTCTACGGCCTCAGCCAGCTGCGTACCCCGGGCGGCGGTCGTAAGCACCGGACGTCCGCTGGCCATCATGCCGGTGAGCTTCGACGGCATCACCAGGTCGGCCGCGTCGGCGCGCTGAGGAAGCAGATGGATGTCCGCGGCATTGAGAAGCTCATTCAGACGTTCCTTCGGTTGGAGATGCAGCAGGGAGACATTCGGGAGATCGACCGTCAGTTGCTCGATCGGCCGGCGATAGGCTCCGTCTCCGCAGAAAATAAAGTGCAGATCCTCGCGATCCTTGAGGGCCTCGGCAACCATGGGCAGAATCTCCAGCCCCTGCTTGTGCCCGAGATTTCCGGAGTAGAGCAGAACGATCTGGTCGTCACGGATGCCGAGTTCGCGACGATAGGCATTTGCCTGCGTACCCGGCGCAGAGGCCATCACTTCGTCCACGTCGACCCAGTTGGGAAACAGAACCGTCTTTTCTTTCTCGATGCCTTTCGAACCCAGCCGCCGCACCATGTTCGGTGAAATGCTCGACACGCGGTCGAAGGTCTGCATGACCGTGCGCTCATAAAACAGCGCGAAACGATGGATCATGCCTCCGGCGGGCAGCAACTCCAGGTCAAAGGCCGCATCGATTTCGAAATCCTGGACATGCAGCCACGCCGGCGCAGCGCACATCGCGGCAATGAGCGCAACCGTGGGCGCACAGAAAAGGGCTGGCTCGATCGTCATCACTACGTCCGGCCGCCAGAAGGCCTGACTCAACATCACCGGAAGGGTGCTGGCCGCGAACGATCCGAGGTGAAGCATGCGCCGCAGGCCATTGGGCCGGCTGGGAACATAGAGAGGACAGCGATAGATGGTGGCCCCCGCCGGCGACTGCTCTCGGCGGTATTCCCACCATCCGTAGTCCTCCCGGATACGCCATTCAGGGTAGTAAGGAGGCGCCGTGACCACCCGCACCTCGTGGCCCTGTTCCGCGAGCCACTCCATCATCTCTCCTGAATACTTTCCGATGCCGGTCAGTTCTGGAGAGTAATTGAGCCCCAAGAGAAGTATTCGCACTTCGCGCCCTTTCAACCTCAGCCAGCGGCACACTGGCGGTGTCTGATCTCCTATCTTGTCCGGAGACCTGCGTTTTTCTCTTCGGCCGTGGTCTGCGGCTATGATGCCAGTTTTTCTGCTCGTGGCCTATAGCCGTTTGCAGAATTTGCAATTATCGGTGTAATAAATTGCCGGGCGGTTCCTGTCCCCCTTTTTTCCATCCCTGCAACCTGCTCTACCATGGGACTCATGAGCCTAGCCGCCAACCGGAAAATCCTGCAACAACCGCTTGCATGGACAGGACTTTTCATCCTCACGATCCTGCTCGGCCTCGCGCTCCTGGCGCCCTGGGCAGCCCGTGAAAATCCTGCGGCCATTGATCTGGCTCATCGATTGTCCTCCCCTTCAACGGCGCACTGGTTCGGCACCGACGAACTGGGGCGGGACATCTTTGCCCGCGTCCTCTTCGGCGCGCGCCTTTCGCTGGGCGTTGCCGTCCTGGTGGTCGCCTGCTCGCTTTCCGCTGGTATTGTGCTCGGCGGCCTTGCAGGGTACTGCGGCGGTCTTATCGACATCGCCATCAACACATTTCTGATGAACGCATTCATGGCGATGCCCGGCATCCTGCTGGCCATCGCCTTTGTGGCTTTCCTCGGCCCCGGCATGACGAACCTCGTACTCGCTTTATCCATTGGAGGATGGGTCGGTTACGCGCGCCTGGTCCGCGCCCAGGTGCTTGCCGTCCGGGAGCGTGAATTCGTCGAAGCCGCCCGCGCCCTCGGCGCCAGCCACCTGCGCATTTTCCTGAAACATATCCTGCCGAATATCCTGCAACCGCTGATCGTGCAGTCGGCTATCGGCATGGCCGGAGCGGTACTGGCCGAGGCGACTCTCAGCTTTCTCGGACTCGGCGTTCCGCCGCCTACACCCAGCTGGGGCTCCATGCTCGACGAGGCCCGCTCGCACCTCTTCGACGCCCCGCACCTGGTTGTCTTTCCTGCGCTCGCCGTCATGCTCTGCGTGCTCTGCTTCAACTTCCTGGGCGACGCGCTCCGCGACTATCTCGATCCACGTACCCGCATCGGCATGGGGCTGTAGCCGCATGCGCATCGGCGTAATCTCGGACACTCACGGCCTGCTTCGCCCCGAAGCACTCGCCGCGCTCAGTGGCGCAGAGGCGATCCTCCATGCCGGGGACATCGGCGATCCGGCCATCGGCAATCCGGCCATTCTGGATGTGCTCGCCGCCATCGCGCCCGTCACGGCGATTCGCGGCAACATCGACCGCAAGGGCCCCTGCTCCGAATTGCCCGCGATCGAACTCGTCGAGCTCGGGGGCAAGTCGATCTACATGCTGCATGACCGTCATGAGCTCGACCTCGATCCCACGGCCGCCGGCATCGCCGCGGTCATCAGCGGACACTCGCATCAGCCCTTGATCGAGTGGAAGAAGGATGTGCTTTATTTCAATCCCGGAAGCGCAGGACCTCGCCGCTTTTCTCTGCCTATCTCGCTTGGATTTCTGCTGATTGAAGACGACAGGATCGAGCCGCAGCTGGTGACGCTGGGGTGAACGTGAGGGTTTAGAGGATAGAAAAGTCTAGAGCCCTGCATCTCGCGATGCTCTATACCCTCCTCCTACACCCTATTTGTACGGAGCGACGGCCACCGCGACCAGCGAATCCGCGCAACCGTAGTAGAGAAACCACTTGTCATGGAAGAGCACCAGCCCCTCGGCGAAGGTCGTGCCTGCCGCGTATTGGCCGGTCTTCTCGTATGGCAGCTCCGGCTTGAGCACCGGCGCGTCCAATTGTGCCTTCCACTGTGACGGATTCGCCGCATCGAATAACGCCTCGCCCGCCGCGTACGCACCAGCACCCAGCTTCGGATCGCCGCCGTCGGCTGCATTCTTGCCGTTGTAGAGGACGACGATCCCCTGCCCCGTCACCACCGGAGGCGGACCGGTCTCGGGAAAGAAGGAATCGAAGCGCCCGGCACGAGGCTTCAGCAGCTCTTCCGGAGCTCCCTTGCCATCTTCCAGCGGAGTCCAGTGGATCAGATCCGGCGACGTTGCGAGGTGGATCGCGCCTTCGCCCCAGTACATCCAGAATTTGCCGTCGATCTTTACAGCTTTTAGCCTGCCGTCCACGATTCCGGTGAGGATTCCCGCAGATTTGTAACGGAAGCTGTCATATTTTCCGCCGGCAGCGCCCTTGAAGGCAGGACCGTGCTTGGTCCAATGAACAAGATCGGGCGAGGTCGCGATGCCGACCGCGTAGGTCTTGCGATTCCACTGGGTGTAAGTGAGCACGTAACGGTGAGCGGGATCGGCATCCGGCGACTCGACCAGCCTCGGGTCTTCGACACCGCCCGGCCATTCGAGCTCCTTCTGGCTATCCTCGGCGGGATAGAAGACCGGCGTTGCCTCACGATGAAAATGAATGCCGTCGTCGCTCACCGCAAGCCCCAGCCGCGAGGTGTGGCCGCCGATATACATGCCCCCCGAATCATCCTCGGCGCGATAGAGCACGTAGACCTTGCCGTCCTTCACCACCGCTGACGGATTGAAGGTATGCAGCGCCTCCCAGCGCACCGGCTGGTGCGAAATGGGGTCTTCGAATGTCGGCTTTGCGTCCGGTGTGATCACCGGATTGCCCTCCGCGGGGCGCGTGAATGGGCCGATCGCCCAGCCCGGCAGCGAGGAGGATTGCGGAGTGGTCTCTCCGGAAGAGACTTGAGCGAGAGCTGCTGCCCCCGCAAACACCGTCAGTGTGAGAGCAAGAGCAGCAGCACGCATCGCCTGTTCCTGTGAGTTTGGTCGATCGCTTATGCGAACGGGTTGTGGGCTCGCAGTTCGGTCAGAATCTCCGCCGCCGCTGCACGCGCCTCATCGGAACGATCCGGCGGGAACGAGATCGCACCCACGCGGGCATGACCGCCGCCGCCATAGCGCTCGCAGATCGTCGCCAGGTTCAGCATCTTGGCCGGATCGGCCTTCGTCCACGGATTCGAGCCAACCGAAACCTTGGTCCGGAAGCTCGACTTCGAGAGCCCTACCGAATAGGTCGCCTGCGGATGCAGGTAGTACGGGATGAATTTGTTGTAGCCCTCAAGCTGATGGTCCGAGACGTCGAAGTAAATCGTGCCGTTGTTCTCCGCCGAGCGCTCGCGGATCAGCTTCACCGACTCCTCGTGGCGCTCGAGCAGCGGCGGCAGCAGCTCGGCCACGAAAGGCTGCTTGAGAATCTCGCCGAGCGGCATCGAGGTGAGCAGCGGAATCAGGCGCGGAATAAAGGTCGGGTCCTGGATCGACTCGATCACCAGCGTCAGCTTCATCGCAGGCGCAGCCATCTCGACCGCGGCCTCGGGGCTCTCATACAGCGCGCCATCCACGATGTCCGCCCACTTCACCAGGTCGGCCACCGGCGCCGCATCGAAGCCGAACTTCGTCGATGCAATGTGCGCGAGGAAGCTGGTGCAGGAGGTGTATGTCGGGTCGTAGAAGCGGCGCATTGCGTAATGGCCATCTTCCACGCCCTTCACAAAGTCCTGCTGATCGGCCGGAGTCAGGAACGCGCTGAGGTGATGATCGAACCACCAGGTGATCTCGGGCGATGCGGAATACTTGAAGTCGACGATCGCATTCTCGTCGCCGATGAAGTCGGCCTCGTTGAACAGCGCACCGGCGCGGTGCACCAGCCCGTGATATTCGTACTCGGCGTCCTTCGCGATGCATTCGCGATGAAACCGGGTGAACAGAGAAGCCGAGCAGGCCCCATCGAAACACTTATCGTGATAGAAAACGCGAACCTTCAAACGGGCTTGCTCCACTGCAACAAAATTTCTGAATCAGGAAATGTTTAGGATTGCCGGGACTGGCCGCGTTGTCAAGGCATCCGCGCGAATCGCTCTCCGGTGGGAGCTCGCCGGCTTCCGGGGTGTGACCGGGCAAGGGAACCCCGGCTTTCGGCGCCACGTATTTTTCAGGAAAGCGCCTCAAAATCTGCATTGTGAAAGTAGGATGATCGAGTGAGCGACCCCACCCTGCAGCCCTCTCTGCCCGTTTCACCTTCCGGACCAGCTCCGACGCCTCCACCCGCCCGCAACGAGGATCACGGCATCGAGTGGATCCTCTGGGGGCGCAGCGGCCTGCGCGCCGGCTGGGGTATCGCCGCCTTCGTGGTGCTCTTCCTGATTGCGCTGATTGCGGGCGGCATGGCGATTCACGCCGTCTTCCACTGGAAGCCGATGCCGAAGCAGTTCACCGTGAGCACGGGCCTGGTGAACGAAGGACTGCAGCTCTTTGCCGTAGCCGCGGCCACGGTCATCCTCGCCCTCATCGAACGGCGCTCGCCGCTCTCTTATGGTCTACAGGGGACGCATCGCCTGCCACGCTTCCTCGCCGGCCTCGTCTGTGGCTTTGCCGCCATCAGCGCCCTGGTGCTCGTGCTCTGGAAGAGCGGCTACCTGGTCTTCGACGGACAGACGCTGCATGGCAGCGCCATCCTTACTTACGGGCTGGGCTGGGGATTGTCGTTTCTCGGCACCGGCCTCTGCGAGGAGTCGATCCTGCGCGGCTATGTGCAGTACACGATGACGCGCGGCGTCGGCTTCTGGTGGGGAGCGCTGCTGTTCTCGGTGCTCTTCGGCTTCGTCCACACCGGCAACCCCGGCGAATCGCCGGTCGGCCTCTTTCAGGCCGGAGCCATCGGCCTCGTCTTCTGCCTGAGCCTCTGGTACACCGGCTCGCTGTGGTGGGCGATCGGCTTCCACGCGGCGTGGGACTGGGGTGAGTCCTACTTCTATGGCACCTCGGACAGCGGCCTGGTCTCCCAGGGACGCCTGTTTTCCGAACATCCGGTCGGCAATATCCTCCTGAGCGGAGGGCTTACCGGCCCGGAAGGCAGCCTCTTCGGCTTGCCGCTGCTCCTGCTTATCGCGCTGCTGATCGCACTCTGGTGGGGACGCCGCGGTCCGGCGGCATTCGCCGGACAGGGCTGGCAGCCGGCATGGCTGCGCGAGAAGCGCCTGGCGGCCTCGGCGGAATAACGGAATCCATAGAGGAACGCAAAGCAGTAGGACAAAAAAGAAATGGTCCCGGCCCGATCGCGGGCAGGCCGGGACCATGGCCTATCAGTGCAGGCCACATTCCAGCTGCGCTGCATGAGGGGACACCCAGCGGCAGCGCTGCCGAAATACTCGAAAGAAGATGTCTAGCGGATTTGGACCAGGCAGGGCTTGCGCTGCGTGGTCATATGCACTGCCAGCACAATCAGCGGGATGTTGTGATTGCAGTTCTCGCAATGCACGCAATAGTCCTTGCAGCTCTTTTGTGAAGACGCGCCGAAAGCCGTGGCCATGCTCATTCCCTCCAACCTCTAAGCCCAGTCTCCTCGCTTCCCGAGCCATCGTCTGTGATCGCGGTCACAGGTTTCTTTGCCTCAGTTGCGCTAGAGAACGGAGGCAAAGCAAAACGGCATCGCCTTGAAGGGCGATGCCGTTTTTGCTGCGGAATCCGTTCTTAGTGGGAGTGCGAGCCACCGGTTTTGGCATAGCGCTCCTGGTGCCACTTCCACGCGCTGGCGATGATGCCGTCCAGCTCCGCGTATTCGGGCTTCCAGCCGAGCTCCTTGCCGATCTTCTCCGAGCTCGCGATCAGCACCGCCGGATCGCCCGGACGCCGCGGCTCTTCCACGACGGGAATGGCATGACCGGTCACGCGGCGCGCCGACTCGACCACCTCACGCACCGTGAAACCCACACCGTTACCGATGTTGTAGATCAGGCGGCTGTGGTCCTTGAGCGCGTTGAAGGCGAGCAGGTGAGCCTTCGCCAGGTCCTGCACATGAATGTAGTCGCGGACGCAGGTGCCGTCCTTGGTGGGGTAATCCTTGCCGAAGATCTTGATGCTCTCGCGCTTGCCCAGAGCCACATCGAGGATCAGCGGAATGATGTGCGATTCCGGCTCGTGCGCTTCGCCACGGCCCTCGATCGCGCCGGCCACGTTGAAGTAGCGCAGGCTGGCATAGCGGAAATCGTGCGCGTGGTTGAGCCACTTCAGCATCTGCTCCACCACCAGCTTCGACTCGCCGTAAGGATTGGTCGGCTGCAGCTTTGCGTCCTCAAGGATCGGCGTCGACTCCGGCTCCCCATACACAGCAGCCGTCGAGGAGAAAACCAGCCGCTTCACGCCGGTCGCCAGCATCGCCTCGAAGAGTGTGAGCGTTGACGCGCTGTTATTGCGGAAATAAAGCTCCGGTTTTTTCATGCTTTCGCCCGCTTCAATGAGAGCTGCAAAGTGCATGACACCGTCTATAGAGCTATGCAAGACACGTTCGAGTTTTTCCCGGTCCGCCAGTTCGCCCTCGACGAACTCGGCCGCCGCCGGAATCATCGAACGATGACCGTGGCTGAGGTTGTCATACACAACGACCTGATGTCCGGAGTCGAGCAGCAACTGGGCGACCGTTCCGCCGATATATCCGGCGCCGCCCGTAACCAAAATTCGCAAAGCGTGTCTCCTTGGTGCGTAGTAGCCCCCATTCTATGTTGGGAGCAGGCTTCATGGGTGATTCCCTCCTTATTGGCATCCCGGTACTATTTATTCGTCTTCTCACAGGAACGAAAAAATTACCCGAAAATATCTCGACACGAGCGGCCACAGATTAGTAACCTGTACTCGGATTACAAATTTCCGCCATCCCCCATTACAAAAGTAACAATATCGATCTACCGTGTACTTTCGCGTTACGCTGGTAGCAAGAACCTTCGTCCCTCCTGCCCCGAAACCGGTGCAGAGAAAGGAACGAGGCGGAGCAGACGCCTCGATTTCGGGGTACAGGGTACGAGTGGCTTCCTTTCCCCGGAAAAATGGCATTTCGCATGCACAAGTTGCGGTGACGACAGTCTGCGCACTTTCGTCATCTAACGAGTGATTTCTTCAAGGAACCTATGGTCAGCACACCCGAGAACGACTCCTCTTTTGGACTTCTGCCCGAGCCCAAGTCTCGATTTGGCTCTTTCGGCGTCAGCATGGTCGTCAATGCTACGATCGGCGCCCTGCTCCTGCTCTTTGCCGCAGCCAAGGTTCACGAGGTCAAGGTGGAGAAATACAACTCCACTACCCTGGTTTTCCCTCCACCGCCGCCCAAGCCTTATATTCCCCCGGTCCCCAAGGTCCATATCGTTCCTCCTCCGCCCAAGCCGGTAGTGGAACCGCCCAAGATCAAGGTTGAGCCGCCCAAGCCCGTGGTCGAGCCGCCCAAGGTGGCGGAGGTTCATGTCGAGCCCAAGCTTCCGAATATAGCCCCGGCGCCGCCGAAGGCCGTTGCTCCTCCGCCGCAGCCCAAGGTCGGCCTCTTTGAGAGCGCCAAGCCCACGGCCGTCGCCAATAACCAGGCAGCTCCCACGGTCAAAACCGGCGGCTTCGGCGATCCGAATGGCGCGCATCCGAACCCGAACTCGACCCGCCAGACGATCCAGGCGGTCGGCTCCTTCGACGCGGCTCCCGGCACGAACTCCGGCGCTGGCGCTGCCCGCCGTGGCACCGTGCAGGGCGTGGCCTTCGGCTCGGGTGTAGCCGGCGGCGTGGCCGGCGGACATGATCATGGCACTGTCGCCTCGGCCGGCTTCGGCTCGGGCGTGGTTGGCGGCACCGGACGTCCCGGCGGCACCGGCCAGGTTGCCCAGAGCGGCTTCGGCGGTACCGGACTCGGATCGGCTGGCCCCCGCGCCGCGGCAGCTCCGCAGCAGGCCCAGTCCACCCCGATCGTGGTCATCTCCAAACCCCGCGCTACCTACACTGCCGAAGCCCGCCAGGCGCGCGTGGAAGGGGATGTCGCCCTTCAGGTCCGTTTCAGCGCCGACGGCCGGGTGGAAGTTCTGCAGGTCATCAGCGGTCTTGGCCATGGTCTGGACGAACAGGCCCGCGCCGTTGCCCAGGGTATCCGCTTCAAGCCCGCGACCAAGGACGGTCATCCAGTGGATGAAGTAACGGTCATTCACGTAACGTTCCAGCTGGCCTGAGTCTGACGGCTTCTCCTCACCGGGAAGCCGCCTTCTTCGACCAGACATTTGCGATCGGTAATATGGCATTCGGTTCAACCCTTTTTCCGGGAAACGCATCCGCAAGGAAACAAGGCTGTTCCCGGCCGGGTAATCTCGGTTTCGCAGATTCGAAAGTTTTCATGAGGAGCCTGTAAATGTATTTGCGCAAGTTTTCGACCATGGGTCTGGCTTTGCTGCTGGGTGTCTCCGCCGCCCAGGCCAAGAAAGCCCCGAAGTATCCTCCCCCAGTGCCGCTCACGCCTGAGCAGTCTGCCCTGATCGAAAAGGCTGTCGCCGACGAAAAGGACACGGTCAAACAGATCGAGAAGAGCACCCCGCTCGTCCAGACCTATATCCAGAACCTGCGCCCGGATCCGGCTCTCTACTCCGTACCCCTCTCGGACGAGTACAGCATCGCCCGCGTCGATTTCGGCAAGACCTTTTCGGCCAATCCGTACGATTCGCGCAAGGGCAGCGGCAAGGGCTTCTTCAAGGGCAGCATCGGCTACCTGGCCGGCCTGACCAAGAGCTTCCACATCACCTACTCGGCCACCGGCTTCATGGACATGATGTTCATCGATCCGACCGGCTTCGATCAGCAGCACTACGTCTTCACCTATGTGCGCCGCGACTTCCTCGGTTCGGTCCGCACCATGGTCTTCGACGTCCGTCCCAAGCCCGAGGTGAAGGGCGCCGGCCGCTTCTTCGGCCGTATCTGGGTTGAGGATCAGGACGGCCACGTCGTCCGCTTCAACGGCTCCTACACCGGCGGCAAGGACGACGAGGTCGCTCACTACTACCACTTCGACAGCTGGCGCACCAACGTGCAGCCCGGCGCCTGGCTGCCCACCGCCATCTATGTCGAAGAGTCCCAGACCGGCGATTCCCGGAAGAACTTCGGCTTCCGCGCCCAGACCTACTTCTGGGGCTACTCGCTCAAGCTGCCGCAGAACGAGAGCGATAACGAGTCGATCCAGATCGAAGGCGCGCAGGACCAGAGCGGCCAGTCGCAGGATATGAGCCCGCTGCAGGCCCAGCGCCAGTGGGTTTCGCAGGCTGAGCAGAACGTGCTCGACCGCCTCACCCAGGCCGGTCTGCTCGCTCCGCCGAGCGATTTCGACAAGGTTCTCGAGACCGTCACCAACAACGTCATCATCGGCAACAAGATCGAGCTGCCTGATGACATCCATTGCCGCGTGCTGCTCTCCTCGACGCTGGAGTCGCTGTCGATCGGCAACACCATCCTGGTCAGCAAGGGCCTGATCGACACGCTGCCTTCGGAAGAGGGCCTGGCTGCGATCCTTACCTTCCAGCTTGCGCATATCGTCCTCGGCCACCACACCGATACCCGCTATGCGTTTAACGACCGCCTGCTCTTCCCGGACGAAGCCGCCTTCCAGCGCATCAATATGAACCACACCGCGGCGGATAACGACGCGGCCGCCAAGAAGGCAGTCGAGCTGTTCAACAACTCGATCTACAAGGACAAGAACGCCCAGTCCGGCTCGGTCGGTCTCTTCTTCCAGCAGCTTGCCGTGCGTCAGAAGTCGCTCACCGCACTGCTGACCCCGCGCCTCGGCGACTCGCTCCTCAAGGCTGACGGCACCCCATGGCTTGCCGGCCTGGCCCAGGGCGCGCCGAAGCTCAACATCAACGATCTGACCCAGGTTGCTGCCCTGCCGCTCAACAGCCGCCTGCGCACCGACTCGTGGGACGACAAGGTCTACGGCCTGAACGTCAAGCCTGCCGCGCTGCTCAGCGCCCGGGACAAGATGCCGTTCGAGGTGACGCCGATCTACTACCGCCTGATGCGCTACACGCCGCCCGCAGCCCCGGCACCCGCTCCGGCTGACAACGGCGGAGCAGCGGCTCCGGCCCAGCAGCAGGCTCCGGCAGACAACGGAGGCAATGCGGCTCCCCCGGCCAACCAGCCGGCGCCGCAGACGCCCCAGCAGTAGCCTGCGTCTCAGTCGTTCCAAGGCATAGCAAGACCGCCGGTGCAGGCCCGACCTGTACCGGCGGTTTTGTTTGTGCGGACTGTCCGCCGGCTCACGTGCGGATGAGAAAATTGCAAAAGCTTCCGGAACTGGAGTCATTCCTAACGTGCTTAAAAAACTTCTTGTATGCGGCGTGCTGTTGAGCACCGCTGCTGCACTGGCTCAATCTGCGCCTTCGGCCCAGGGCGGCAACGCCACCCTGTGGGTCGGCGGAGAGTTTTCTTCGTTTAATCCCGATTATTTTTCATCCCGCGTGGTCGGCCCCGGCGTCTTTGCCGATTTCAATCTCACTCCGAAGCTGGGCTTTGAGGGCGAAGCCCGTTTCATGAACTGGCATGGAGACTCCGGCGAAAAGGAAAGCAACTACCTGGGCGGCGTGAAGTACCGGCTCTATCGCTACAACAGGTTCTCGCTGCACGCCAAGTTCCTGCTCGGCGGCGACTGGATCACCTACCCGGAGCACATCGGCAACGGCAGCTATTTTGCCTTCACGCCCGGTGGATTCGTCGACTATCGCGTGAACAGGCATTGGGCCGTCCGCGGCGATTATGAGTACCACTTTCTACCCGCCGCTCCGGGCCTGGATGACGGCAACCCCAGCCACGGGATGACGCCGAATGGATTCAGCATCGGTGTGGCGTATCGCCTGCTCGGCGCACGGTAACGCCTCCCGGGCGGCCCGTTTGGAGTTTCACTGTGGCACGTTTTCCAGCCCTGCCATCGGGAATCTGTACTCTTCTACAGGTTCCCGGCCAAACGCCATCATGGCGGTTTGCGTCTTATTTCCAGAGCGTGTTATTTCCACCGCCGCAGGTGCCATCTGCCCCGCAGATTCCTGTGGGGCAGATGTGAAAACGCCAAATATAGGACCGGAGTGCATTCTCACGTGCTAAGAAAAGCTCTTGTATGTGGCGTTCTCCTCAGTTCAACCGCCTTTGCCCAGGTCGCGCCTTCTTCTCAGGGGGGCAACGCCAGCCTTTGGGTCGGAGGAGAGTTCTCCAGCTTCAACCCAGACTACGATCCGCAGTCCCGCGTCGTCGGCCCCGGCCTCTTCTTCGACTACAACCTCAACCAGAAGCTGGGAATCGAAGGCGAAGCCCGCTTTATGGACTGGAATGGCAACGGCGGCGAGACACAGAAGAATTACCTCGGCGGCGTAAAGTACCGCCTCTACCGCTACCGCCGCTTCTCCTTCGACGCGAAGTTCCTGCTGGGTGGCGACTGGATCAACTATCCGCTTCACATCGGCACGGGCAGCTACTTTACCTACGCTCCGGGCGGCTTTGTCGATTACCGCGTCAACCGCCACTGGGCCGTGCGCGGCGACTACGAGTACCACATCCTGCCTTCGGCTCCGGGCTTTCCCGGCCAGGCAAGTAACGGCCTCTCGCCGAACGGCTTCAGCATCGGCGTCTCCTACCGTCTGCTCGGAGCCCGCTAGCCTCTCATGACAAGCAAAAGCCGCCGGACTGGCCGGCGGCTTGGGTTGCTGGATCGGGCTTCGTTTAGAAGTGGTACGCGATACCGATCGTGGGCTGGAAGATGTTGTAGTAGCGGCCGGTCTTCAGATTCTCCAGTCCGAAGGTCGGGGTCTTCATCACCAGGCCACGATACTCGGTACGGATGTCGAAGCTGGGGCTGATCTCATACGCCACACCTGCGCCATAGATGCCGCCGATGTTCGTGTTCTTGCTGAGACCCTGGAGCGTCGTGGTCGAATTATCAATCGGCCCAAAGATGAAGCCGGCAGCGCCGCCTTCCAGGAACGGATTGAAGTTCCGGTAGTTGAAGCTGTAGACGTACGCGCCCGAAACTTCCTGAAACCGGCTGTCGATCATGATGTTGTTCGTCGGGTTCGTGAAGTGCAGAACTTCCTGGCCATACTGGTAATTCAGCTCGAGGCCGCTGCGCGGGGTGAGCAGGTAGCGGTAGCTGATCAGAGCTCCGTAGCCGGTGTTTGCATGCATCAGTACAGAGTTACCGGCGATGTAGGGAGGAATCAGGGCCGTGCCGCTTACGCTGATGTCCTGGCGGCTCTCCTGGGCAAAGCACGCTGCCGCCATCAGCGGAAGCAGCAACAACATCAACAGACGTTTCTTCATTCGTTCGTGAACCTCGGACCCGCGGCTGCGGGCCTATGCCTCTGCGGCTGGTGATAAAGATATGTGGCGCCGCGAATGTCCCCGGTCCACTCTGGCCATTGTACCTGTCCATCCGGCTTTCGACAGCAGGATGGAAGGCCTTTCCCAATCAAACTCATGCATTGGACTTCACGACCCCGCCGGGCGGTAGCAAAAAGGTGCGCCGCGTTCTTCCGCAACGGCCTCCAGGACCTTCAAAAAAGCCTGGGCCGCGTAGGAAAGACTCCCCTGCCGCCGCCTGGCCAGCAGCAGCTGCCGCTCGATCTTGAGCTCGGGCACGGCTACCTGCACCAGCTCCCCTCGCGCCAGCTCCTGTTGCACGGTGAGCCCCGGCACCAGAGCCACCCCGTTCCCCATGGCCACGAAACGCTTGATCGCCTCGAGGCTGGGCAGCTCGACATACATATTGAGCGGGGTCTGGTGCTGCTCGAACAGGGCGATGACCCGCCGCCGCAGTGGTGAAACCACGTTGTGCGCGATGAAACTCTCCGCCCCCAGCTGCCGGATGCTGACTTCCTTCTCCCGCGCCAGCGGATGGCGGGGGTTTACCACGAAGACTACCGAGTCTGTGTAGACACTCACCGCCTCGATCGCGGCATCCTGGGGCGCGAAGGTCACCACTCCCAGCTCCACGGAGCGGTCCATCAGCTGGTCGGGAATACGGCTGGCCAGCGCCCGCTCCACCATGACGCTCACGTGCGGGCAGAGCCGCCGGAATTCGTCCAGCACCGGCAGCAGGTAGAGGCAGGTGTATTCATTGGCCGCGATATGCAGCCGGCCCCGTTCGAGCGACCGCAGCTGCTCGAGAGCGCTGGTGGCCTCCCTGCGGAGCCCCAGCAGACGCTCCGCATAGTTCCGCAACAGCTCACCGGAGGCGGTCAGCGTGCCTTCGCGCGAGCTACGCTCGAAGAGCGGCTCGCCGATTTCGTCCTCCAGCTTCCGGATCGCCAGGCTTACCGCTGGCTGGGTGCGGTGCAGCCGGCTCGCGGCGCGGGAAAACCCGCGTTCTTCGACCACGGCAAGAAAGGTTTCAAGCTGCGAAAGGTCCATAAATAAAATCTTTACCCTAGAGCGAGATCGCCAGCAGTATTAATGACATTTATCAATTCAGTAGAAATTATAAATTTGAATAATACAGTCTGGTTTGGCAGAATCAAGATCAAGGCAGGCGATCATGTCGAAACTCCCCGATACCGTACATTTCTTCGATACAACGCTGCGCGATGGCGAGCAATCGCCGGGCTGCAGCATGACTCAACCGGAAAAGCTCGAGATGGCTCGCGGCCTCGCCGACCTGGGTGTGGATATCCTCGAGGCCGGCTTCGCCATCGCCTCCGATGGCGACTTTGAAGCCATCACCGCTATCGCCCGCGAGATTCGCGGACCGGTGATCTGCTCGCTTGCCCGCGCCAAGGCCGAGGACATCGAGCGCGCCGCCCGTTCGCTTGAGTATGCCGAGCGCAAGCGGATCCACGTCTTTCTGGCCAGCTCCGACCTGCACCTTCAGTACAAGCTCAAGATGACGCGCGAGCAGGCGCTCGAGCGCGCGGCGGCGTCCGTGAAGCAAGCGGTGCAATATGCCGATGAGGTGGAGTTCTCGCCGGAAGACGCCTTCCGCAGCGATCGCGATTTCCTGTGCACGATGGTCGGCGTGGCGATCGAAGCCGGCGCGACCATCATCAACATGCCCGACACCGTTGGCTACGGCACGCCGTCTGAGTATCGCCAGATGTTCGAAGATGTGCGCGCGCGCGTTCCCGGATCCGACAAGGTCATTTTCTCGACACACTGCCACGACGATCTGGGTATGGCCGTCGCCAACTCGCTGGCTGCGATTGAAGGCGGAGCGCGCCAGGTGGAATGCACCATCAACGGCATCGGCGAACGTGCCGGCAACTCGGCTCTCGAAGAAGTGGCCGCGGCGCTGTATGTCCGAGCCGACCATTACGGTGTGACCAACAACATCAAGATGGATCACCTGTGGGGCGTGAGCCAGTTGCTCTCGAAGATCATCAGCTTCGGTCCTGCGCCGAACAAGGCGATCGTCGGTGCCAACGCCTTCGCGCACGAGTCGGGCATCCACCAGCACGGCATGCTCTCGAACCCGCTGACCTACGAAATCATGACCCCGGCTTCTGTCGGCGCGCCGGTTAATCGCCTGGTGCTGGGTAAGCACTCGGGACGCCACGCCCTGCGCGCGCGGCTCATTGAGCTCGGTTACAAGCTCTCGCCGGAAGACCTCGAAGTCGCCTATCGCGCCTTTACCGAGGTTGCCGACCGCAAGAAGAACATCTACGACCAGGACCTCATCAATCTGGTCGCGCACCACGAGCGGCATCAGGACCTGATCGCCGAAGAGCCCGCGGCCCACTAAAGCCGCGGAGTTCCGCCTCATAACCTTCGGCTCTGCCGAACGACACGATTCCGAAAGAACGACTCTGGAGAAGACGATGAAGTTGAAGGTGCTGGTAGTTGCCGGCGATGGCATTGGTCCCGAAGTTACCGCTGAAGCAGTACGCATCCTCCGCTCGGTAGCTGAGCTCGGCGGCCACGATTTCGAGTTCCGCGAAGCCGTCATCGGCGGCGCGGCCATCAAGGCACACGGCACCCCGCTGCCCGAATCCACGCTGGAAGCGGCTCTCGAGAGCGATGCGGTCCTGCTCGGCGCAGTCGGCAGCAACGAATTCAACGCGCTTCCCCCGGATAAGCGTCCCGAGGCCGGCCTGTTGCAGATTCGCCAGGCGCTGGGCGGCTACGGCAACCTGCGCCCCGCCTTTGCCTGGCCCTCGCTCGCGGTGAACTCGCCGCTGAAGCCGGAAGTCACCGACGGCGCGGACATCATCTTTGTGCGCGAGCTTCTCGGCGGCCTCTACTTCGGCCAGCCCCGTGAGTGGAATCGCGAGACCAATTCGGCCTACAACACCATGCGCTACACGCGGGATGAGATCGTCCGCGTCGCTCGCGTCGCCTTTGAGCTGGCCGGATCGCGCCGCCAGAAGGTCACCTCGGTCGATAAGGCCAATGTGCTCGAGACCTCGCAGCTGTGGCGCGCGACGGTGACCGAAGTCGCCAAGGATTACCCCGGCATCGCGCTCGACCATCAGTATGTCGATTCCTTCGCGATGCACCTGATGAACATCCCGCGCAACTTCGACGTTGTGCTGACCGAAAACCTCTTCGGCGACATTCTCTCCGACGAAGCCGCGGTCATCACCGGCTCGCTCGGCATGCTGCCTTCGGCCACTGTCGGCGGCAAGGTGAACCTCTATGAGCCGGTCCACGGCTCGGCTCCGGACATCGCAGGCAAGGGCCTCGCCAATCCTCTTGGCGCGATCCTGACCGGCGCGATGCTGCTGCGCCACTCCGCGGGACTCGATCAGGACGCGCAGGCCATTGAGACTGCGGTCCGCAAGGTGCTCGAAGCCGGTTATCGCACCGCCGACCTCGTCCGTGGCGAGAGCAAGCAGAAGCTCACGACGCAGGAGATGGGCCAGAAGGTCTTCGAGGCGCTGAACGAGATCATCGACCGCAGCCAGGCCCTGCACGCTGTCTAGGGACTTACCGGGACTGGCCGTCCAGGCACACGCGCCTTCGGCGCAGAAGCAAGTTTTGTAGCAGTTGGAGTTACAGATTATGTCGACACCGAAAACACTCTTCGAGAAGGTCTGGGAGCAGCACCTGGTGGCTGAGCCGGCGAACGAGCCGGCGATCCTCTACATCGACCTGCATCTCGTACATGAAGTGACCTCGCCGCAGGCCTTTGAGGGCCTGCGCATCGCGGGCCGCAAGCTGCGCCGCCCGGACCGCACCGTGGCCACCGTCGATCACAATGTGCCCACCACGGCGAATCGCCTCATCATCGAGGACGCCATCGCCGCCAAGCAGATCGACACGCTGCGCAAGAACTGCGCCGACTTCGGCGTGGAGCTTTACGATGTGCAGTCGCCCAAGCAGGGCATCGTGCACGTCATCGGACCGGAACAGGGCTTCACCAAGCCGGGCATGACGATCGTCTGCGGCGACTCGCATACGTCGACGCACGGCGCATTCGGAGCGCTGGCTTTCGGCATCGGTACCTCCGAGGTCGAGCACGTGATGGCCACGCAGACCCTGCCGCAGAATAAGGCCAAGACCTTCCGCATCTCCGTCGAGGGCGAACTGCCGGAGGGCGTTGGCGCGAAGGATGTGGCACTCGGCATCATCGGCCGTATCGGCACTGATGGCGCGACAGGCTATGTGCTCGAATTCGCCGGCTCGGCTATCCGCTCGCTGAGCATGGAAGGCCGCATGACGCTGTGCAACATGAGCATTGAAGCGGGCGCACGCGCCGGCATGATCGCTCCCGATGAGACGACCTTTGCATACCTGAAGGGCCGGCCTTATGCGCCGCAGGGCGAAGCGTGGGAGAAGTCGGTCTCAACGTGGAAGCAGCTG
Source organism: Silvibacterium sp. (assembly GCF_047605705.1). Lineage (NCBI taxonomy): Bacteria > Pseudomonadati > Acidobacteriota > Terriglobia > Terriglobales > Acidobacteriaceae > Silvibacterium > Silvibacterium sp. The sequence continues at coordinate 23,274 of NZ_JASGFD010000032.1, forward strand.
GCCACCGATCCCGGCGCGAAGTTCGACCGCGAACTGGTAATCCCTGCGATCGAGCTTGCTCCTTACGTGACCTGGGGCACGAGCCCGGGCATGGTGATATCTGTAACCGAGACGGTGCCAGATCCGGCCAATGCGCAGTCCGATGCGGACCGCAAGGGCTTTGAGCGCGCGCTCGAGTACATGGCTCTCAAGCCTGGCACGCCGATCGAAGAGGTCACCATCGATCGCGTATTTATCGGCTCCTGCACCAACTCCCGCATTGAAGATCTGCGCGCAGCCGCCAAGGTTGTTGCCGGACATCATGTGAATGCTCACGTGAGCGCGATGGTCGTCCCCGGTTCGCAGCAGGTGAAGACGCAGGCCGAGCAGGAAGGCCTCGACGCAATCTTCCGCGAAGCAGGCTTTGAGTGGCGCGAACCTGGCTGCTCCATGTGCCTGGGCATGAATCCCGACACGCTGAAGCCCGGCGAACGCTGCGCCTCGACGAGCAACCGCAATTTTGAAGGCCGCCAGGGTGCGGGCAGCCGCACGCATCTCGTCAGCCCCATGATGGCCGCGGCAGCCGCCATTACCGGACACTTTACCGACGTCAGGACATGGGAATTCCGCAAGACGGAGGTACTGGTCTAAATGAAGGCATTTCGCACGCTTACCTCGAAGGTAGTTCCGCTCGACCGCATCAACGTCGATACGGACCAGATCATTCCCAAGCAGTTTCTCAAGCGCATTGAGCGCACCGGCTACGGCGACTTTCTCTTCTTCGACTGGCGCAAGGACGCGAACTTCGAGCTGAACCAGCCGCGCTACCAAGGCGGAGAGATTCTGGTCGCCGGCAAGAACTTCGGCTGCGGCTCGTCGCGCGAACACGCGGCTTGGGCTCTGGGTGATTACGGCTTCCGCTGCGTGATCTCCTCTACCTTCGCCGATATCTTCCACTCGAACGCCGGCAAAAACGGCATCCTGCTCATCACACTGCCCGAAGAGCAGGTGCAACTGCTGCTGGATCGCGCTGCGAAAAACGAAGGCTACACGCTGACGGTCTCCCTCGAAGAGAACACCATCCAGGACGATCAGGGCTTCTCGGCCAGCTTCGCCATCGATGCTTTCCGCCGCTACTGCCTACTGGAAGGCCTCGATGACATCGGCCTCACGCTGCGTCACACGGATGCACTCGACAAGTTCGAAGTCGAGCATGACGCCGACGTCTGGACCGCAGTGCGGCCCGTCGTCGCACAGTAATAGAAGTCACATCGCGGGGCCACGAGACATAGGCCCCGCAGCAGTTCTCCGCAACACAGGAAACAGGTACCGCAGCACAGGACTCTGTGAAGTCCAAGGAGCATGAGATGAGCGAAGCGAAAATCGCAGGTACGCGCTTAACCGGCGCCGAGATTGTGTGGGCCACCCTCGAAGGTGAGGGCGTCCGCGAGGTCTTCGGCTATCCCGGCGGAGCCATCCTGCCCGTCTACGACGCGCTGCGCAAGTTCCCTATCCGCCACATTCTCGTTCGCCACGAACAGGGCGCCGCGCACATGGCTGACGGCTTCGCGCGCGCCTCTGGCAAGATCGGCGTGGCCATCGCCACCTCCGGCCCCGGCGCGACGAACCTCGTCACCGGCATTGCCACCGCCATGCTCGACTCCGTGCCGATGCTCTGTATCACCGGCCAGGTCGGCAGCAAGGCGCTCGGCACCGATGCCTTCCAGGAAGTCGACATCACCGGTATCACGCTGCCTGTCACCAAGCACAACTACCTGGTGACGCGCGCCGAGGATATTGCTTCGACCCTGCGTGAGGCGATCCAGGTGGCGCTTTCCGGCCGTCCCGGCCCGGTGCTCGTCGATATCACCAAGGACGCGCAGCAGAACACCGCGGACTTCGACTTCGCCGCAGCTGCGCCCAAGGCCTATCGCCCACACCCCATGCTCCGCTCGGACAATGAGTCGGTCGTGCAGGCCGTAGAGCTGCTTCGCAATGCGAAACGCCCCATCATCCTCGCAGGCCATGGCATCATCCAGTCGGGTGCACGCGAACAGGTGCTTGCCCTCGCAGAACGGCTGCAGATTCCCATTGCCACGACCCTGCTCGGACTCGGCGGCGTACCCGCGACGCATCCGCTGCAGCTCGGCATGATGGGCATGCACGGTGAGGCGTGGGTCAACAACGCTATCCAATCGTCGGACCTGCTCATCGCCTGCGGCATGCGCTTCGACGATCGCGTGACCGGCACGCTGGCCACCTATGCGCCGGATGCGAAGAAGATTCACATCGAGATCGACCCGGCCGAGATCAACAAGAACGTGAAGGTCGATGTCGCGCTCATCGGCGATCTCGCCGAGATGCTCGACATCCTGCTCCCGCACCTGTCCCCTGTCAGCGGTGAGTCCGCATGGGTGCGCGAGGTGAATGCGATGAAGGGCGAGGACGCGGTACGCGACATCCAGAATCTGCCCGACACTGGCCATCTCTACGCGGCGCACGTGATGCACGACCTTTGGCACGCCACCGGCGGTCACGCGGTCGTGGCCACGGACGTAGGCCAGCACCAGATGTGGGAAGCGCAGTATTACAAGCACGAAGATCCGCGCTCGCTCATCACCTCGGGCGGCCTCGGCACCATGGGCTTCGCGCTGCCTGCGGGCATCGGCGCCAAGTTCGGCGCGCCGGAGAAGGAAGTGTGGGTCATCGCCGGCGACGGCGGCTTCCAGATGACCGCCTGCGAGCTCTCGACCATCGCGCAGGAGAACGTGGACATCAACATCGCCGTGGTCAACAACGGCTTCCTCGGCATGGTGCGCCAGTGGCAGGAGTTCTTCTATGAGAAGAACTACCAGTCCTCGCCGATCCTCAGCCCGGACTTTGTAAAGCTGGCCGAGGCGCACGGCATCCCCGGCATCACCGTCCGCACGCGCGCGGAAGTCGCACCCGCGGTCGAGGCCGCACGCAAGCACAAGGGCCCGTTCCTGGTGCACTTCCACGTCGAGAAGGAAGACTCGGTTTACCCGATGATCCCGGCGGGCTCGGCCCTGCACGAGATGATCCGCAGACCGGACAACAATCCGCTGATCGAGACCGCACAGGACATCTAGCTGAATCTGTAACCGCGACCGCAACAGAAGCACAGACACAGGAAAGATTTGCCACCGTATGCTGCACACATTTGTCGCACTCGTTGAAGACAAGCCCGGCGTGCTCACCCGCGTCGCCTCGCTCTTCCGCAGGCTCAACGTGAACATCGTCTCGCTCACCGTCGGCCGCTCGGAGAAGTCCGGCGTCTCGCGCATGACGATCGTCTCGGAAGCCTCGCCCACGGCCGGCCACCGCATCATGGCCAGCCTTTACAAGCTTGAGAACGTCATCGAAGTCGATGACGTCAGCCAGTCGCCCTCGGTCTCCCGCGAACTCGCGCTCATCAAGGTCGCGGCCACGCCCAAGACCCGCTCGCACATCTTCGAACTGGTCGAGGTTTTCCGTGCGCGCATCGTCGACCTCGCTCCCGAATCGCTGATGATCGAGATCACCGGCGTGGAGAGCAAGATCGAAGGGCTCGTCCAGGTTCTCAACGAGAGCGAAGACCGCATTCTCGAAATCTCCCGCACCGGCCGCATGACTATGCGCCGCGGCCAGCACACCAGCCGCGTCCTCGATGCCATGCGCGTTCCCCGGCCAGAAGCCGAGGACGATGACGCGGTGCGCGACCTTGCCGAGGAAGAAACCGGGATTCCCCCGGTTATCTAAATCAAAAACGCAGCGGCGCCCTGAGCATGCGGCAGACACTATGCTGTAGACAGGGCGCGCCGACGCCCGAACAGGTTCATTCAAAACAGAAAAGGAAGCACCATGGCGAAGACTTATTACGATCAGGACGCGGACCTCTCCCTTATCCAGGGCAAGAAGGTCGCCATCATCGGTTACGGCTCGCAGGGCCACGCGCACGCCCTGAACCTCAAGGACTCCGGCGTCGAAGTTCACATCGGCCTGCCCGAGAGCAGCAAGTCCATCGAGAAGGCCAAGAAGGCCGGCCTCGAGGTCACCTCGATCGATGAGGCCGCCGAGTGGGCAGACGTCATCATGATCCTGACCCCGGACGAGACGCAGGGCAAGGTCTACGCCGACCACATCGCCAAGCACCTGAAGGCCGGCAAGGCCCTGGTTTTCGCGCACGGCTTCAACATCCGCTACGGCACCATCCAGCCCCCGGCTGACGTGGACGTCTTCCTCGCCGCACCGAAGGCCCCCGGCCATCGCGTGCGCGAGGTCTTCACCGAGGGCGGCGGCGTTCCGGGCCTCGTAGCCGTATATCAGGATGCGACCGGCCACGCGCTGAAGCTCGGCCTCTCCTATGCCAAGGGCATCGGCTGCACCCGTGCCGGCGTGCTTGAGACCACCTTCAAGGAAGAGACCGAGACCGATCTCTTCGGCGAGCAGGCTGTCCTCTGCGGCGGCACCGCTGCGCTGGTCAAGGCCGGCTTCAACACACTGGTCGAGGCTGGTTATCAGCCTGAGATCGCCTACTTCGAGTGCCTGCACGAGCTCAAGCTGATCGTCGACCTGATGTACCGCGGCGGCCTGGCCTACATGCGTCACTCCATCTCGAACACCGCCGAATATGGCGACTACACTGCCGGTCCGCAGATCGTGACCGATGAGACCCGCGCGGCGATGAAGAAGATCCTGAAGGACATCCAGGACGGCACCTTCGCCAAGAAGTTCATCGAAGAGAACAACACCGGCAAGAAGTGGTTCGACCAGATCCGTAAGGAAGAGGCCGGTGAACTGATCGAAGAAGTCGGCGGCAAGCTCCGCGCCGCCATGCCCTTCCTCGATCCGGTCAAGATCGAGAACGGCTCGCCCGTCAAGGCGTAGTCTTAACCCGAAGCAAGAATCGGCGGCCGCGCGCATCCCTGCCGCGGCCGCCGGTGTCTATCAGGACATGCACTTCTTTCAAAGGCAGGATATGACCCTCCCCCGTCGTTTCCTATCGCTTGCGGCCATTGCCGCCTTCGGTTCTCTTACCCCGACCGTATTGCATGCGCAGGCGAACTCCAAATGCCAGACGCAGCCGAAGACGCTGGCTGCCATGCGCGATTGCTACCGCCCTCTGCTGGTCTTCAGTCCTCGCGGCAGCGAAGCCGCTCTGCGGGACCAGGTAAAGATCCTCGACAACGATGCCGATGACATGATGGATCGCTTCGTCCTGCTCACGCCGGTGCTCGCGGATACTCACGGCTACCAGCCGCCGCTTGACGCGCCGCATGCGCAGCTCACCAGCGCGGAGAGCGCGACCGCCCGGCGCCGCTTCCACGTGCCTGATGGCACATTCCTCGTCCTGCTGCTGGGCGAAGATGGCTCGGTAAAGCTACGCAGCACCGCCCCCGTCTCCACCGATCGTCTGAACGCGCTCATCGATACCATGCCCACGCGCAAAATCGAAAGCCAGCGAAAAGACGCTTATTAGAATCTGCTGAATATTGGGTTGTGGAGAGATTCACAACCTGGGATTGCCCTCGTTGTACCATCAAGGAGAGGCTTTTTATGACCACCGCCAGTTCCACATCTACGATGGATCGGGCTGCTGCTTCTTCTCCTCGCTCCCCTATCCCACAGATCGTGGAAGCACTCAAACGTGTGACTCCCCTCCAGGGACTCGAGGAATCGGAATACGTCTGGCTCGCCACGCACGGGCTCGAACGCTGCATTACCGGTGGAACGACGATTTTCCACGAAGGCGATGCGGCTGAAGCCATGAGCATTGTGCTGCGCGGCGAGGTCCACGTCCGCCGCGAGCGCGGCGGTCCCGCGGCGCTGTTCATCGGCCGCTCCGGACAGATCACCGGCCTGCTGCCCTTCTCGCGCATGAAGACCTACGGCGGCCATGGTTACGCGGTCGGCGACGTCTGGGCGCTCGAATATCCCCGCTCCATGTTCCCGGCCATGATGCAGGCTGTGCCTTCCATGACGCAGCGCTGCGTGTCGGTGCTGCTGGATCGCGTCCGCGAAGTCACGCGCCTGGAACAGCAGACGGAGAAGCTCACCGCGCTCGGCAAGCTGGCCGCGAATCTCGCCCACGAGATGAACAATCCGGCCTCGGCCGCGCAGCGCAGCGCCTCCGGCCTGCTCGATGAACTGCGCGTCTACGGCCACGAAAAGTATCGCCTGGGGAGTCTTTGTCTCGATAACGGACACATGGATGAGGTCGGCAAATGGCAGGATGCGATTCGCCGGCAATCCCGCGCCGGGCGGCCCGACGACTTCAACCAGATCCAGCGCGAAGACGAGGTCCAGACCTGGCTCAGCAACCACAAGGTGGAGCAAGGCTGGAAGATTGCGCCTGAGCTTGCCGAACTTGGCGTGACCGCCGCGCAGCTTGAACCGCTCGGCGCCTTCCTGAATGCAGAAGCGCTATCCGTGGTTCTCGGCCAGTTCACCTCGTCGATCCGCGCTGAGCGTATCGCCGAAGCCATGCTCGACTCTACCGCCCGCATCTTCGACCTGATCCGCGCCATCAAGGATTACTCCTACATGGACCAGGCGCCGATCCAGGAGGTCGATGTCCGGCAGGCTCTGGAAAATACGCTGACGATGCTGCAGTCCCGCCTGGCGCACGTGGAAGTGGAGCGCCGCTATGCAGAGGAGCTGCCCTGCATCGCCGCATACGGCAGCGAGCTTAACCAGGTGTGGATGTCCCTGCTCGAGAATGCGCTCGACGCCATCGACGATCACGGCAAAATCAGCCTGGTGGTCGAGACCTCCGGCGACATGATGCTCATCGAAGTGTGGGATAACGGCATCGGCATCCCTCCGGAAAACCGCGATCGCATCTTCGAACCTTTCTTCACCACCAAGGCACCGGGACGCGGCCTCGGGCTCGGACTCGACACGGTGCAGCGCATCGTCCGCCGCCACCGCGGCTACGTTACGGTTGAATCGAAACCTGGGGCGACATGCTTCCAGATTCGTCTGCCGATCGAGCAGCTGCTGGCGTACTGAACCACAAGCCGCACCGAGCCCCAACCGGGTGCCCACGTTTCGCTTCTGAGACGTGGGATTCCCCCTCTTTGCATCCTCACTCTGCGCGCAGCGCCTCCACCGGATTCACACTCGCGGCTCGGCGCGCCGGGAGCCATGCTGCAACCGCCGCGGCTGCGGTCAGCGTGAGAGCGACGGCACTCAGCGTCCAGCCATCATGGGCCTGCACTCCGAAGAGGAAGCTGCTCACCAACTTGCCCGCAAACCAGGCCAGCACCAGGCCGAGCACCACGCCCGTCATCACGAGCACGCCGGCCTGCCGCATCACCAGCGACATCACATTGCTCCTGCTCGCGCCCAGAGCGAAACGCACGCCCATCTCGCGCGTGCGCTGGCTCACCACATAGGCAAGCAGTCCGTAGAGACCTGCCGCACACAACAGCAGCGCCGATCCCGCAAAAATTTCAAGCAGCCGAGCCGCTAGCATCTGACTGCCATAGGAATCTTCGACGATCTGGTTCATGGTCGTAATCTTCGACTCCGTCAGCTCTGGACTCGCCTGTTTGAGCACCGCACGCAGTTCCGGGATCATCGATGACGGATCTCGCTGCGTCCGCACGGCAAGATCCATCGTGATGCCTTCGAGCACCTGGTAGAACCCACTCTTAGTGGTCATCTGCGCGAGGTCCACCTCAATCTCCGGCACTGACGCCCCACCTACCGATGCCTGATGAAAATCGTCCAGCACGCCAACGATGGTCGCCTGCTTACTCTTGCTGCCGTTCAAACTGAAAATCCCCTTGCCAATAATCTTTCCGATGTCGGGATCCTGCTTCAGGAACGCGAGAGCAAAGGCGCGATTCACCACCATCACCGGATCGGACGCAGCCGTATCCTGCGCATTGAAGTAACGGCCACGCAGCATCTGGAAGCCATATACGCCCTGCATATCCGGACTGACGGCCTTGAATTTGGCCATAATCACATTGCTCTTATTTGCCGTCTTCGTGTCGTCCATATAGAGACCGAACTGCATATCGAAAGTTCTATCGAGCGGCACCACGGTCATGAGGCCCGCAGCCTGCACCCCGGGCAGGTGTTCGACCCGATCCAGCAGAGGTTCATATAGTTGGGTGGCAGCATCCACCTTGGCATAGCGATAGGTCGGCACATCGAGGCTTGTAACTAAGATGTGATCAGTACGGAAGCCCAGTGGGACATGCCGCAGCGCGTAGATCGTCCGCAGCAGCAGTCCGCATGCGGCCAGCAACGCGAGCGACATCGCAATTTCCGCAACCACCAGACCTCCGCGCAAACGCTGCTGGCCACGGCTGGTGCCTCCCTGCAAACCGCCCTGCCGCAACGCTGGCTCCATCGGCGCACGCACGGCAATCAGAGCAGGCCAAACCGAGGCTAAAACCGCCGAAAGCAGCGTGAGGCCGGCCAATGTAACCATCACGGTGACAGATGGAAGAGCCGGCACGGAGAGTGGCAGGCTCTGCTTGATGGCATGCTGAAAGACGCGCACAGCTGTCATCGCCAGGGCAGCCCCCAGCAATGAAGCTGCACTGCTCAGCACCAGCCCTTCGACAACCATCTGCTGCAGCAAACGTATGCGACTCGCGCCGAGAGCACCGCGCATCGCTATCTCCCGCTGACGCGCCGAGGCACGCACCAGCAGGAGATTCGTCGCGTTCACACAGGCGATAAGCCATAGCAGGGCCGCAGCCCCCAGCAGAGCCAGCAGCGCATGGCTCTTGTCTTTGTCCACGATGTCGGCAGAATAGCGCTCGATATGAATCTGCGTGATATGAACCTGCCAATTGTCCCTGGGCAACCCCTTGACCACCTGAGCATGAAGCACTTCGGTTTCCGCGATCGCCGAATCGATGGTCGCGCCTGGGCTCAGCCGCGCGACCGTCTGATACTGCGGACTGTCATTGTCGAAGACACGATCTTTCTCACCCAGCACGATCGGCGTCCATATCGCCGGTGAATCCGTTCTCTCGGGATAAGAAAATCCGCGTGGCATTACACCGACAACGACATAGCTCTGTCCGTTAATCCGCGCATATTTGCCGATCACATTCCGGTCGCCGTGGAAAACCGATTGCCAGGCTTGAAAACTGATTACCGCATCGTTGTCGCGATCGCTTTTTGCGAAGCTTTCCGGCGAAGAAGGCAATCCCGGCCCCATAATCGGCGCCACACCAAGCACCGAAAATAGATTTGCGCTCACTCCGTGCACGCTGACCTGGGTAGCCGCACCACTTGTCTCGATGAAGCTGCGGCCACCCACGCCATCAGAGAATCCAATCGACTCAAAGCTCTTTGCGCGCTGCCGCCATGCTGTGATCTCCGGATACAGCAGGCCGTACTGAATCTCTCCGCTGGCGCTGCGTACCGCTACCAGCCGTTCAGGATCTTTGTACGGCGACGATTGCAGCATCACGTGATCGACCACCGTGAACATGGCCGTGGCTGCGCCAATGCCTAAGGCCAGAGTGCCGATCACCGAGGCAGCAAAGCCCGGTGAACGCTTGATCTGGCGCAGCGCGTAGCGCATGTCCCGCAGAATCCGTTCGAAGCGCAGCCCTCCCCATGAAGCGCGGGTCGCCTCCTGCACCATCCCGACGTTCCCCAGCTCTCGCCGTGCATTTGTATCTGCATCGGTTACGTTCTCACCCGCGGCGCGGCGCTCTGCCGACGCCATGGCCAGATGCGACGCCAGTTCTTCTTCCAGATCCCGTTTCCGCTTCTCTCCACCGAACCAATTCATCGCTGCCGCCCTTTCGTTCCGCGCTATTCCGCCCGCAAAGCATCCACTGGATTTACGCCGGCCGCACGCCTCGCCGGGAGATACGCCGCAAACACACCGCAACTGAGGAGTGCCAAGATCACAGCCAGCAACGTCCAGCCATCGTGCGCCGACACCCCAAAGAGATAACTCCGCACCACACGGCCGGAGACAGAGACCAGCACCAATCCGAGTCCAAGGCCTGCAATGATCAGCACACCGGCCTGCCGCATCACCAGCCACATCACATCGCCGCGCTGCGCGCCGAGCGCGAAGCGCACGCCCATCTCGCGCGTGCGTTGACTCACTACGTAGGCCAGCAGTCCATAGAGGCCCGTTACGCAGAGCAGCAGCGCCGCGCCTGCAAAGATTTCGAGAAGCCGCGCTGCAAGCTGCTGGCTGCCGAAGGAGTCCTCGACGATCTGGTCCATGGTGACGATATTCGCGTCCCCCAGCTCCGGACTTGCTTCGCGCAGCAGACGGCGCAGCGTTGGAATCATCTCCTCCGGTGGCCGCTGCGTACGCACGGCGAGGTCCATCGCCATGCTTTCAAGTACGCCGTAATACCTTGTTTCGGGCGAAAGCTGAGGCAGGCATAACTCGATCTCCGGTTGCGGCGCCTCACCCACGGCTCGTTGGTGAAAGTCATCCACAATGCCGATGATCGTCGCCCTTCTGTCGGAGGATTTATCCGTATCATCTGGCTTCTTCATTGGAACGAGTGGTTTCCCGATCAGCTTTCCCAGGTCCTCTTCCTGGGGATCGAACTTTTGCGCGAATGCCTTATTTACTACCGCAACCGCCTGCGAACCTGCAGTATCACTCGCGTTAAAGTAACGCCCCTTATTAACCTCAAAGCCGAAGACCTTTTGCAGCCCTGGGCTCACTGCCTTGAACTGCGCCAGCAGAGTCCCCTGCCTGTCTCCGGTGTCCAAGCCAAACATAATTGTGAATGTGTGCCCTAGCGGTACCTGCGTGACCAGACCCGCCGCATCTACTCCCGGCACGTGCTCTACCTTCTCAAGCAAAGGTTCGAACACCTCTTTCGTCGCATTCATCTTCGTAAAGCGATACGTAGGAATTGCCATGTTCGCTACAAGAATGTGATCGGTGCGGAAGCCCAGCGGCACATGGCGAAGCGAGTACAGTGTCCGCAGCATTAGGCCGCAGCCCGCAAGCAGTGAGAGCGACATCGCAATCTCTGCAACGATAAGGCCACCACGCAACCGGTTCTGCCTGCGTGATGTTCCTCCCTGCTGTCCGCCCTGCCGCAGTACCGCTTCAATCGGCACATACGAGGCCATCACCGCAGGCCACAAGGACGACACGATCGCCGAGAGAAACGTAAGCCCAATAACAACCAGCAGCACCTGCAGATTCGGCATGGCCGGTGTCGTGAACGGCCGATGCGACACCTCCCAGTTAGGATTGCTGAACTGCTGCCGCGCCACATATGGCATGTGTGAGAGCAGAACGATCATGCCCATCGCCAGAGCCGTTCCCAACCCCGCCGCGATGCCGCTCAGTAATGCGCCTTCTACCACCAGTTGCTGTATGAGCCCCTTGCGTCCGGCGCCCAGCGCTCCACGTACTGCAATCTCCCTTTGCCGCGCCGAAGCCCTCGCCAGGAGCAGGTTTGTCGCATTCACGCAGGCGATCAGCCACAGCAATCCAGCTGCTCCCATCAACGAGAGGAGGGCCTTGCTCATTTTTCCGTCAGTGGCTGTAGACGCCAGTGAGACGATCGAGATGTAGCGCCCGTTGTCCTCCAGATTTTTATCAGGGATGCCTTTCACAAGCTGCTCCTGGATCGTCTGCATCTCCGCCGCAACCACTGCACGGCTAACACCGTTTTTGAGACGCCCGACTGTTGTGAAATAAGCGGCATCGTAACTCTGCCCGAAGTCCTTCGAGGTGAGCGCAGCCGGCATCCAGAACTGCGCTGTCTCCGTGGGCTCAGGAAAGTAAAAGCCCTTCGGCATCACTCCCAGCACCGTGTAGGAGTGATCGTCCAGTTGAATAGTTTTGCCAATAACGCCGGAGTCTGCGTGAAATAAGGTGCGCCACGCTATGTCGTTCATCACCACAGTCTGCGCATTTCCGCTTTGGCCTGCGATGTCCGGCCCATTCACAAGTCCCGGTCCGATTTGCGGAGCAATACCCAGCGTAGAAAACAGGTTTCCACTCACCGTCGTGATCTTGACCAGCGTCGCTGCATGCGCCTGTAAATAATGATGCTGCCGTGTGTCGGCATAGAACGCGATCTGCTCGAAGCTCTTCGAACGCTCACACCAGGCTGCAATATCCGGATACGGCTCCACGGATCGCACACCAGGATTGGGCGCCGCACCGATCTCCACCAACCTGCCTGCGTCCTTATACGGCAACGGCTGCAGCATCACATGGTCGACTACCGTGAACATCGCCGTCGCTGCGCCAATGCCCAACGCAAGCGTTCCAACCACCGATGTCGCGAAACCCGGCGAGCGCCGCATCTGCCGCAGCGCGTAACGCACATCCTGCGCGAGCCGCTCGAACCAGATCCATCCCCATGCTGCACGCGTCGCTTCCTGCACGAGTGCAGCATTGCCCAGCTCACGTCGGGCATTTATATCCGATTCGGTTACATTCTCGCCCGCTGCGCGACGCTCCGCCGAGGCCATCGCCAGATGCGATGCCAGCTCGTCTTCCAATTCGCGCTTGCGCTTCTCGCCAAAGAACCAGGCCATCGCTGCGTCTCCCCGAACTCGTGAACGAATCAGCCTTCTGCTTCCGGCATCGCTCCCAGCACGCCTGCGATGGCCTGCACCATCGCTTCCCACTTCGAGCGGTCGCGCACCAGCTGCGCCTTACCGTCCTTTGTCAGCTCGTAGAACTTCGCCCGCTGATTCTGGTCGGTCACGCCCCACTTGCTCTTGATCCACTTCTGCTTTTCAAGCCGATGCAACGCCGGATAAAGCGAGCCTGTCTCTACCTGCAGCACCTCGCCCGAGCGTGCGCGGATGGCCTGACCGATGCCGTAGCCATGCTGCGCACCCCAGCGCAGTGTCTCGAGGATCAGCAGATCGAGCGTTCCCTGCAGCAGCTCGATGCGGTTCTGGTATTTTTCTTTCGGCATGATGTAGAGAATCTACACCCATGGACGTAGATCGTCTACATCCGTGAGCGGACAAAAGAAAAAGGGCGCACGCTGTGCGCCCTTTCTGACTGATTTTCTGCTTGCGGACTAGTAGCCGTTTGCGATCAGGTAGTCGACCGTCAGCTCGAAGGTCGGCGCCTTGGTCTTCTGCAGCGCGTGCTTAATGAGCACATCCGCTTCGAGATTCACCGGCGAGCCCGGCGTCAGCGTGTGCAGGTTCGTGGCCACGTAGGTATGAGGAATGATCGCCACGGAGACGGCCGTGCCATCCCAGCGTGCGATCGTCAGGCTGATGCCCTCGATCGCGATCGAGCCTTTTTCGACCATGTAGCCGCGCAGATGTTCCGGCACTTCAATCTCGAGCCACCAGTCGGTGTTCTCTGCGCCCGGCGTCAGAGGACGCAGCGTGCGCAGTATGCCCGTGCCATCGACATGCCCCTGGACCACATGGCCGCCGAGCGGCGAGCCTGCGGGCGTAGGCAGTTCGAGATTCACCGCAGCGCCTGCCTCCAGCGCAGTCAGCGAGGTACGTGCAATGGTTTCCGCCGCCAAGTCGGCATAGAACACCGGGGCGGCGATATCGAGCGCCGTGAGGCATACACCGCTCACTGCGATGCTGTCGCCTTCCTTCAGCCGCTCCGCCAGCACAGGCGCTTCGACAGCAATGCGCCGCGCGCCCTGCCGCTCCTCCACACCGAGAATCTTCCCGGTGGCCTCAATCAATCCAGTGAACATGTATTCAGTGTAATTCCCGCACGGTTTTGGGGGCTTCCACTGGCTGCCAGGGATCGCGCAGGCTCATCATCACGCAAACATCGGCTCCAAAGCGCTGGACCGAGGTATGTAAGGCATTCCATCGCAGATCGGAGTTCTGCGCCACCAACGGTACCGCCTTTTCGCCTAGAAGGACCGGGGCATAGAAGAGCACGGCCTTGTCTACCAGCTCCTCGCGCAGGAATGCACTGTTAAGCTGCCCTCCGCATTCGAGCAGAAGCGAGAGAACTCCGCGGCGCGCCAATGCCTGCAGGACCGCAGGCAGATCGAGGCGAACTCCACCGCCGGCCAGCACTTCCACCTCTACTCCCATTGCCTCCAGCGCCTTGCGGCGCTCATGGTTCGGCACTGTGCAAAAGACGAGCACATCGTTTTCGGCGGTCCGCACCAGCTTGGAATCGAGCGGCAGCCGCAGCCCGGAATCGAGCACCACACGCAGCAAAGGCTTACGCCGCGCAAGACCGCTGCGATCGGTAAGCATGGGGTCATCGGCGAGCACAGTGTGGATACCGGTCAGGATCGCGTCCGAGGCGTGACGCATGCGCTGCACCTCGGCGCGAGACTCCTCACCGGTCAGCATCACCGGCGCAGGCGGCCCGGCTGGACGCACGTTCGGCGCAGGAGCGATACGGCCGTCGAGCGAGACACCGGCCTTCAGCGTGACGAATGGAACCCCGCTCACGATGGAGCGCGCAAAGCCTTCGTTCAAAGCCCGCGCCTCGTCGACGCACACATTGTTCTCCACTGGAATGCCTGCCTTACGGATGCGCGCAATGCCCTGCCCGTTCACCTGAGGATTAGGGTCAGCGGTTGCGACGACAACGCGCGCCACTCCGGCGGCGATCAACGCATCGGCACAGGGGCCGGTACGGCCGGTGTGCGCGCAGGGCTCGAGCGTCACATAGGCCGTAGCTCCGCGAGCGGCTTCGCCGGCAACCTTGAGCGCAACGATCTCGGCATGGTCGCGGTGATCGTAGAAGTGAAAGCCTTCGCCGACGGACTGCCCATCCTTCACCAGCACACAGCCTACGCGGGGATTGGGCGAGGTCAGCCCAATGGATTGCCGCGCCAGTTCGAGCGCGCGCTGCATCCAGCGAACGTCCTCTGCATGACTCGGCCCCGAACCTGACACAGGATCGGGCACAGTTTGCGCGTTCTCGTTCACGGCAGTTCTTCCTTACCAGCTGCGGAGCGCATTGCCGGACAGCTATCCGAGCAGCGACTCCACAAATGCATCGCTGTCGAAAGGCAGCAGGTCGTCAATCTTTTCGCCCACGCCGATGTAGCGCACCGGCAGCTTCAGCTCGCGGGCAATCGCCACGGCAATGCCGCCCTTGGCGGTGCCATCGAGCTTAGTCAGCACGATACCCGTCACGCCGGCCGACTCGGTAAAGAGCCGCGCCTGTTGCAGGCCGTTCTGCCCGGTGGTCGCATCCAGAACCAGCAGCACTTCGTGGGGAGCATCGGAGATGAAGCGCTGCGTGATGCGACGCATCTTGTCGAGCTCATCCATCAGGCCGGCCTTGGTGTGCAGGCGCCCGGCGGTATCGACGATCAGGAAATCCTTCTTGCGCGCGGTCGCGGCTTGCAGTGCGTCGAAGAGCACCGCCGAGGGATCGCCACCCTGCTTCGAGCGGATCATCTCCACGCCCGAGCGCTGGCTCCAGACTTCAAGCTGTTCGATGGCCGCGGCGCGGAAGGTGTCGGCCGCGCACAGCAGAACGGATTTGCCCTGGCCGCGAAAGTACGCCGCCATCTTGCCGCTGGTGGTCGTCTTGCCGGTGCCGTTCACGCCCACCATCAGGATGACCTCAGGCGGATTGGCCACGGTGCGAGGAGGCCGCGCCTGTTCATCGAGAATGCCCTTGAGATGCTCCTTCAGTAGCCCACGCAGCTCTTCGCCGTCGCGGATCTGTTGCCGCTTGGCGCGCTCCCGCAGCGATTCGACGATTTCGGTGGCCACGTTCACCCCGATATCCGAGGCGATCAGCGACATCTCCAGCTCTTCCAGCGCCGCTTCGTCGACCGTCCGCGTCATCGAGAGCACGGTCTCGATGCGGTCCTCCAGGCTCTCGCGCGTACGCGAGACAGCCTGCTTCATACGGTCGAAAATACTCTTTTTTGGCGGCTCTTCCAGGCTGCCGAAGAGGGTTTGAATCATGCTTCCGGTATCCTCAGGGTCTTCTTCCGAGTGTACTACCGCAACGATTCCGGCTCGAGAAGGAGACTAGACGACCTCGGCCACGCGCCTGCGATTGCGGATGGAAATGACCGGGCGCAGGTTTCGCACCACGATCGTGCCGCGCTTTACCAGCGTGGCCAGCGCCTGCACGGCATCGGCGTCGTAGCGGCTGCCGGACATCCGGCCCAGCACCTGCAGCACGTAGCGTGAATCCATGGCGGCCTGGTACGGCCGCGAGGTGGTCATCGCGTCGAAGCTGTCGGCCACAGCGATGATTCGAGCCATGACGGGAATCTCGTCTCCGACAAGACCATACGGGTAGCCCGAGCCATCGAGCGCCTCATGATGCAGCTCCACGCCGGGTATCAGGTCGTTGAGCGCCTCAATCGGCCGCAGAATCGACGCGCCCTTCACGGTATGCGCCTTCACCATTTCGAACTCTTCGGGCGTCAGCGCGTTTTCCTTTGCCAGGATCGCGTCTTCGATGCCCACATTGCCGATGTCATGCAGCAGGGCGGCCAGCCGGATGCGCTCCACCTGCGCCGAATCGATCTTCAGCTCGCGCGCAATTTCGCCGGCATAGAACGCAACCCGCTCCGAGTGTCCGCGCATATGCGGAGCACGCTCGTCGACGGCGCAGGCCAGCATGGTGATCAGGTCCACGAGTGACGCGTAGTTGCGACGCGCCTCGTTCTGCCGCTCCTGGAAGCCATCCTGCAGCGCCTGCAGGGCGTTGTGCCAGGCCCTGGCCGTCTCCGCCAGAGGCGTGCCGCGGAGCACAGCCTCCTGGCGCTCGGCGAAATGCAGCGAACGCGAGTCGATGGACGCAGCCAGGTTGCGGGTCATGCGATTGAAACGCAAGGTCAGGTAGATGGCAATTGCCAGCGCGAAGGTGACCAGCAGGGTTGCCGGCAGCCAGACCGGCAGCGGCAAGCGGTGCGCAATGCGCTCAAGGAACAAAGCGCCCAGCGCAATTCCGCTGTACCGGCAGAAGATCACCAGAAACAGACGCCAGCGGAATGGATGTTCAGACTTCATCAAAGCAAACGAACCCGGGGCAGCGCCCCGACGGACTCCCTCCAGGATGGATTCCGGTGCCGTGAGTGTACCGTTTCCATCTACCGGATGGGTCTCCCTCGAAAGTGGCACGAAGTTTTCCTCCGTCCCACTTTCGGGATACATCTGTCCTGTTTTCCCGGATTTAGCGCCTTACTCTTCCCGGCCGGGCCGGGCCATCAGCTCCTGAATCGCCTGCGGGGCGCTCCTCACTCCTTCGAGCACCGCTTCCACCTGTTCGGCGATGGGCAACTCGACGCCGTGCCGCCGCGCCAGCCCTAAAGCCGCGTGTGTCGTCCGAACGCCTTCGGCCACCTTGCCGCCCAGCCCCTCGAGAATCTCCGGGAGCGTGCGGCCTTTACCCAGCTCGACGCCGACGTGGCGATTGCGCGAGAGGCCGCCGGTGCAGGTGAGCACCAGGTCTCCTACGCCCGCGAGACCGGCCAGCGTCTCACGCCGTCCGCCGCAGGCCTCGGCCAGCCGGGTTACCTCGGCGATCCCGCGGGTGATCAGCGCCGCCGTGCTGTTGTGCCCGAGGCCGAGGCCGGTCACGACGCCCGAAGCGATGGCGATTACATTTTTTAGCGCCCCGCCCAGCTCCACGCCAACCACATCGTCATTGGTATAAAGCCGCAGCGAGTTGCTGGAGAATTCTCGCTGAAGCCGCGCCGCCGTTTCCAGATCGGAGCAGGCGATCGTCACCGCCGTCGGCATCCCCGCCGCTGTTTCCTGCGCGAACGAGGGCCCGCTGAGTACGGCGATGGGCAGGTCGAGACCGCGCGAGGCGAGCACCTCGGCCATGACTTCACTCACGCGAAGGTAGGTGCCGTCTTCGACGCCCTTGGTCGCGCTGACCAGAACCTGCCCCGGCTTCAGCCATTCGGCAAAGCGCGTATAGGAATCGCGCACGGCATGCGACGGCATCACGCTGACAATGATTTCGGCTTCTCTCAGCGCTTCGGCCGGATCGGCCGTCACCGTCATCGACTCGGGAATTGCAAATCCTGGCAGGAAGGCCACATTCTCGCGCTTCTCGCGAATCGAGGCTGCGGTCGGCTCCGAGCGCGTCCACAGCGTCATGGCGTGATCGCCGCGCCGTGCCAGGCTCAGTGCAATTGCCGTACCCCAGGCCCCACTCCCCATTACAGAAATCCTGCTCAACTACGCTCCTGCTTTCTTCTTGGATCCAAACTTGTTTTCCGTGCCTTTGAGCAACCGCGCGATGTTCTGGTGGTGCTTCAGGATGACCAGCAGCGGCACGAAGAAGATCACCCCGGTCAGCAATGGCGTGCGCGGCGCATGCGGCAGCAGCAGCGCGGCTGGAGGAAATACCAGCGCCGCCAGGATCGAACCGAGCGAGACATAGCGGGTGAGGATGACAGCAACCAGGAAGACTCCAAGGCCCACCAGCGCCGCCCACGGAGCCAGCGCGATGAAGACGCCCAGCGCCGTCGCCACACCCTTGCCGCCCTTAAAGCCGAGCCAGACTGTGTAGACGTGGCCGAGAATGGCGAAGAGCGCGGCCAGGGCCTCGGCATCCTGGTGAGGAATGGGCTGGAGCTGCGGAAGCGCGGCGAGCTTTGCGGCAACGGCCACCGCCACAAAGCCTTTCAGCGCGTCGATCAGGAAGGTAGCCGCGCCAAGTTTCTTTCCGCCGGAGCGAATGACATTGGTAGCGCCGATGTTGCCACTGCCCTTGGAGCGAATGTCTTCTTTGAGGAAGACCCGCACAAGGATGTAGCCGGTCGGTATCGAACCCAGCAGGTAGGCCGCGAGCGAAACCAGAGCGTAAGTAAGAACAGGCATCGATTTCCGAGTTTAACCCGCTGCTGCCCGCAGGGCGAATCGCCTTTGGTCGCGCTTCATGAAGTTGTCATTCGGAACGGGTGACGCCGTTTTCACAAACTATGAGCAGAATTTCCTCAGGAACAGAGTTCTGTCTCTCTTCGCATGCCCCGGAATCGTCAGCGAAATCGAGCCCGAACAGTTTGCGTATCAAGGCCGCAGCCACTACAGCCTTGATACGCGAGCGGTCTAACTATGCTTCACTGTTCAAGGCCAGCATCCTTCAACCGAATCAATTTGGAGATAGCTTGAATCACGCCACCTCGAATTCGTTTGCCTTGCTGTCGACCTCCGTGCCCGAAGTTTTGAGCGTGGCAAGGATTGCGGCGGAGGCTTGCTGAATGACTTCGAACGATTCGGCCAGCAAGGATGTATTCCCGTGATAAAGCTGGATATGGTCTGCCGATTTTGTGCCGGTATCCAGCTCAACAGCGGTGCTCACGATGTAGGCAATTGCCTCGGTTTCGTGCACCACCTTAGTTGTCGCGATGCGACGCTCGGCCTTGTGCCGCATCTCGTGCGCCAGCTCATGCACCATAGTGCAAAACCTTTCAGCCTTCGATTGGCCGGGCAGAACTGCAATCTTGCCGCTATAGCTCATGCCCAGCGCAGGTGCGATGCGCTCGGTGAAGACCAACTCGATGCTCCACTACGTATGAGATCGTCGGCATAACTTGGCCAGATGAAACTCCAGTTCATCTTCAATCTCGCCATTCATCTGTTCACGTCTTCTCATGGCCTTCCACCATGTCTTGCAGCGACTGACGATGCTCATACTTTCTCCACTGTCGCGCGAAGAATTGCACCGATGGCATCGGTCATGTGGTTCCACTTTTCTGTTTCCGCATGTAATCGCCGGCGGCCCGCAGAGGTCAGGCGATAGTATTTGGCTTTCCTATTCTTTTCACTCTGCCCCACTCGCTCTCGATCCACCCTTCGTGCTCAAGACGATACAGCACTGGATATAGCGATCCCTGCTGAATTTGCAGGCGATTCCCTGATATCTGCTCAATGCGCAGAAGAATCCCATATCCATGTAAGGGACCAAGCGAGATGGCCTTAAGGACCATCATGTCCAGTGTGCCCTTCAATAGATCGGATTGTTCAGTCGCCATGGGGTTTCTCCAAGATCATCTAGGATGTGTGAAGCTGCTTTCCTAGAATGTCAAGGAGAATGGCTAACGCGGACCGCTGCAAGTGGTCTGAGATGAGGATTGAGGCAATCGTCAAAAATCCGGCCGCTACGGAAGGGTCCGCCGTTGCCGATAGTAGCAACAATCGCTGTAGCCACAACAGGGCCGATTCCAGAGAGCTGCCGGATGCGAGTGCAACGGGCATCGGCTGCACGGATGCGTTTCAACTCGTCGTTCAGGTTGCGGAGCTATTCTTCGATCAGCTTCCACTTGCTCCGGAGTACAAGTTCTTGCGCTTGACGGCTCGATGCGAGCAGCACGGTCGTCCTCATGCTCCCGGCCAACGCCACCTTCGGCGGCCACATCACGTTAGCCTACTTGGGAGCACCAGCCGGCAGAACCTGCGGGCACCACTAATCTCACGGATTACAGAACGACTACGGCAACCCTGATCCTGGGCAGCACTAAGACCGGCACTCCCCGCAAACGTACCCGCGAATCCCTGGGGACGTGCGGCCGGCATGGCAGGCCTCGCTGCTTTCATCTAATAGGCTACCGTCACCGCGTCCGCTGTGGACAATCCTGCGCCAAGGCAGACTGCCACTGTCGATGTCACGGTGCAATAAAGGATCATGGGCCGCCTGTGCAGGCGGCCCATGGCATTATCACCGCGAGAAGCCGGACAACTTCTCGCGGTTCCTCTCTCTACTCGTGGTGAGTTCTAAAACTTTACGGCCAGAGAGAACTGTCCGAAGCGGCGCTCGTCGTGATTACCGCCAGTCGCCAGACTTCCCAGACCACCCTTGAGCTCCGTTACCTGGAGAGGCGTTGCCTGCGGGCCGTCATAGTAGAGGTTCGTGGTGTTTACGTAGTAGTTGTGATGGTTGAATAGGTCGAAAGCTTCGGCGCGAAATTCCCCACGGACGCCCTCGGTGATCCGAACCGACTTACTTATGGATGCGTCGTCATTCCAGGCACCGGGACCTCGGAAAGAGTTGCGGCGCGTCATGTTGCTCGGGAATGGACCGTAATCCGAAATCCCCAGGGTGGAATTCAGAGGGTCGAAGTTTTCCGGGAGAGGGATGGAGAGCGCATTGAAAACATTCGCTCCTGCCGCGGTGGGAGACTTGGCCACCGACGAGTGGACAATCGGTGTCGCGGGAATGAGGCGAGGAACGGTGTAGTCGAACTCATCCGTCGAGTAATCGTAGATCGAAAACGGAATGCCCGTGCGCGCCGTATAGATCGTAGTAAACGTGTAGCCGCCGAGAATCCGCCCAAGCACGCCTTGCTGGGTTTTGTACCAAGGAGTAGACCAGATGGGCGAGAGAACGAAACGATGGCGGATATCAAAGTCGGAGGATCCCCAGTCGAGCATCGGATTGGTCAGGCTCGTATAGCCCAGCGTACCGATATCTCCCGAACCGCCTTGCAGGCTGTCACCAAACGTAGAGCTGATGTCATCGAGCGAATGCGACATCGTATAGTTCGCGACGATGGTCACACCGGAGTTCAGGATGTTCTGGGTCTGAAACTTGAGGTTCAGCGCATCATAGGAGCTTGATCCACCGCTACCGCGGCTGTTAATCGCTGCATATTGGCTGTTCGGCCGCGTAAGGCATTCTGCCGCACCGGTTGCCAAATTCTCGTACGGGCAGGTTTCCCCGCTGGCAGAAGGCTCCGTAACGAGTGCCGCACCCAGGTAGGCCTGCGCGGCTCCGATGCCGTTGACATTCTGGATGTCGTAAAGATGGACTCCATGCGCGCCACTGTAGCTCAACTCCACGATGCTGTGCGGTCCTAGCTGCTGCCCCACAGCCAGGCTATAGAATTGCGTAGCGGCCACATGGATATTGGGGTTGATGGCCCGCAGCTCTGCCGGCGGCAGATAGCTGGTTGGCCCAGCTGTTCCCAGTGGTCCCAGATTGTTGTTGGTGATGTTGTAAGAGCAGGAAGCGCTCTGTGCCGTGCACTGATCCTGCAACACCGCGCTGGCGGGTGGGTTGAAGCTGGCGTTGTAGGTCACATTGCCGAAGTTGCGCTCGTAGCTTATACCGAAGCCGCCGCGGACCACCGTCCGGCCGTCGCCATGGATATCGTAGGCAAAGCCCACACGCGGCCCCACCGACCCCCAGCTCGGGGCCCAAAAGCTGCCAATGGGGCTTTGATTCGCTATATCCACCTGCCCCGAGGCCACCTGTTCCTCAAGGGTCGATCCCGCGCCTTCATAGAAGTTGGAATCCAGATCGGGGTGGTTGTTGTGCTGAACACCGTAGTGTTCATAGCGCACGCCATAGTTCAAGGTAAGGCGTGGGGTCGCCTTCCAGCTGTCCTGGGCATACAGCGCCCAGTCATCGTAGCGATAGCTGCGAGCGTAGGCCGCCGAAGACAGAGGTGGTGTAACGGCGCAGGCTGAGGTCTCGATGAGGCTGCCGTACACATCCGTTTCGCATGGAAGCTTTCCTTGCGGATCGACGCGAGCGGCGAAGGTTGTAAGCGTGCTGCCGCCGGCCGCGCCCGCCGTGTTGAGCAGGTCGTTAAAGCTGTCGGCAAAGGTGGTGCCCAGTACTTCGTTGGCCTGGGCGTAGGCGCCATAGGACTGGTTCAGCTGGATATAGGTAAACTGGCCACCGAACTTGAAGCTGTGCGCTCCTTTGATAAGAGCCAGATCGTCCTCGAGTTGAATAGTGTTCTGAGGACCACCGTAGGGCAGTCCGCCTTCCCCCGCATCTCCCGAGTTCTCGAGCCCTGGAAACTGAATGTCCCCGCTGGTGACGGGATCGGTCGGAGGCGAAAAGAACAGGCTGGGAGTGTCGGTCAGCGACGTATCAAAGGACGTGTTTTCGTTATATCGCGTGAAGCTGGCCTTTACGTTATTCAACAGGAACGCATTAAAGGAGTGGCTGAGCGAATAGAGATAGCTCTGATTTAAATACGTTGTGCCGGCGTCGTACTGCGGATACGCGCTGTAGAAGGCCGAACCTGTAAATTGGTTGATATTCTCACGCCCGGCACGGAAGAACATCTGCGTTTTGTCTGTAGGCTGGTAATCGCCACGGATGACCAGGTCATAAGCGTTCTCCGGCACACCGCCGCCAGCATCGAAGGGGGCCTGAAAGCTGACTTTATCGAACACGGGCGTTGCAGCGGGAATGAGTGTTGTTCCGTTCACCAGCAGGCTTGAAGAAACACCAGCGGCCTGAAGCTGGCCCGCGGTCGCGGCAACTCCTGAAGAGGCGACAGCACCCGTGCCGTAGGTTGTGAAGTACGCCTGGGCATTGCTCGGCAAGAGAGCGATGAAGGCTGGGTCGAGCACCTCCTCCGCCTCGGTCGCCGAACTGCGCACGCGTGTCCATTCGCTGCTGCCCATAAAGAACAACTTGTTCTTGAAGATCGGACCACCTACCTGGAAGCCAAACTGGTTGCGGGTATAGCTTCCCTTGGGGTCGACAATGGAACCCGCAGCGGCATTCGCCGCGTCATTGGCATAGGTATTTGCTGTGTAGGCCGAAAGACGGTTGTATCCCCATGCGGAACCGTGAAAATTGTTGGAGCCAGACTTCGTAGTCACGTTTACGACACCGCCAGAGGCACGGCCGTATTCCGGCGAAAAGTTATTGGTGATGACGCTGTATTCCTGGACAGCATCGATGGGAATGTCTTCGCCGACGGCCAGGCCGAAGATGCTGACATTCTCCACGCCGTCGAGCAGGATCTCGGTTCCGGACTCACGCTGCCCGTTAATGGCGACGCCAACTCCGCGGTTGGTCAGGTTCTGGCCGCTGTTCGAACTGTTGGTCGTGTTGTCCCCGGCGCTGACGTTGCCGGACAAAACGACGAAGTCGTAAGGGTTGCGCGTCAGGCTAGGGAGATTTGTAAGCTGCTGAGAATCCACAACCTGAGACAGCTCCTGGGTCTGACTATTCAACTCGACGCCGCCCGCACCAATCACCCGTACCTCTGAAGTGGCCTGTGTTACCGAGAGGCCTGCATCCAAGGTCGCATGTCCACCGACGGTCAATTCGACTTTCCCCGTGAAGGGCTGGAAACCCGTGGCCGTAATCGTAATCTGATAGGTGCCAGGCAAAAGCCCCGGGCTGATGTAAGTGCCTGTAGGAGAGATAGGTAAAGTTCGCTCGGCATTGGTGCTTAGGTTCTTGATGACTACGGTTCCGCCGGGGATCAAGGCTCCGGTGGGATCCGTAACTTTACCTGCAATCTGACCTGTGTCGGTCTGCGACCACAAGGACTGTGGCGACAGAACGGTGAAAACTCCCGCGAACAAAGATAGGGCCAGTGCAGCAGCCCTCAAATCGTGGTTGCGTCGGCTCATCAAGGCATCCTTTCCTCGTAAGGCGAGACAGGAACGAGGAGTATGTGGGTTGCCCAGCGAATAGCACGTTAGTAGCCAAAAATAAGTTCCCTTCAGTATCTCGCCCTAGATAAGCGATAACCTTCACACAAATCATTACCTGCCATATATATACAGTTGGCCTCTCATCTGACGGGTATTTATCGAAGCCTCTCCTCGACGATTTCATATTTGGTATATTCCATACCAACTTCTGAATCCGTCGAGCAATGCTAAGTGGATAGCTGCTGGAAGGCCACTGGAGCAACATAAGATCGACGAATGTCGCATTAAGAGCTGGCCGTCTAGATCGGAGGCGTCCAAATCGCTGCTCGATGCTTAAGGAGCGAATGCTAGACGAACAAACCGGAATATCGTAGATCCCTGAAGCGATCCTGATGAGACAGGGAGTTAAGGATTCGTCGCGAAAATATCGTAACCGGCCAATACCGGACAACTTTCGCAGATCAAGAGCGGTAGACCTCTAGACCCGGAGAGCGCAAAGGTTTGCCCCCGACACACTCTCCCCCGCTGGCCTAAACCAGAGGCAAGGAGAGCAGGCGAATGCGAGCGTTGGCATGTACGAGCTTATTTGCAGGGAGTATGTGCACCGCGGCGGCGCAGGCGGCCTGTATTCCGTAGCATGGACATTCCGTAAAGCTTTTCGACGGCAAGGATCTCAACGGCTTCGATACGTTCCTTAAGAACGACGGCCTCAACCCGATCCGAACCATGTCTTTACCGTTGAGCATGGGGCAGTGCATGTCTCGGGTACGGAGAGGGGTACTTCATCACGAAGCAGTCTTACTCCAACTACCATCTGCGCGCGGAGTTCAAGTGGGGTAAGGGCACCTTCGGCGAGCGACATGGGCAGGCGCGCGACAGAGGCATCCTCTACAACATCCAGGGCGAGAACAAGGTAAAGGCCCGTACAAGAATGTGACTGGATATCGGGATCCGGCGAATGAACTGGAAAAGCCGCACGGCGAGTGGAACGTCGTGGAGCTGGCGAATCGCGACGGACAAGTGTGGCAGTACGTGAACGGTAAACTGGCGAACGAGGGCACGGACGCCCCACCGGCGAACGGCAGGATCCTCTTTCAGGCCGAAGGTACAGAGCTCTACTTCCGCAACATGACCTTGGCGCCGCTGAAATAAGAGGCGCATCTCGCTGGGTGCAGATTTCCGGTGCATAGCTCACCTGTATCTGCATCGGCACGTCTCATCCAGGAAAGAGCGGAGACTGGATATGCGAGTGCCTTGTCAGATTCGAAAGACGTCGCTATGGGCAGGCATGTTCGTGTTGCTCGCAGGAGCCACACTGATGGCTCAAAACAATGCGGGCGGCACGACTAGCTCTCCCACGACCAGTCCGGCATTTGAAGTCGCCACGATCCGACCATCGAACCGTGGTGACAGCCGCAATTGGATGGGGATGAAGTTGGATAACTCGGGCCGGTTCCAGACTTCGGAAGAGTCTTTGAACGGGCTTGTCTACCTGGCCTACATGGCTCCTCCTGAGCAGAACAAGGTGGCAAAGGATCGCAGGGCGCCGGACTGGGTGAACTCGGCAGAATTCGATATCGACGCAAAGGTTGACAATGCCGACTTGAAGGACTGGGACAAGCTCTCCTATGAGGAGCGTATGGACGTCATCCGGCCCATGCTGCGACAGTTGCTTGACGAGCGATTTCACCTCAAGCTCAGAACCGAGGATCAGATGACCCCGGTGTATGCACTGGTGCAAGCCAGGGGCGGAGCGCATGTGGAGGAAGTTCCAGCGCCGGAGCCGGTAAAAGGCGATACGGACGAGGCTGAAAAACACTGGATGGACGCGCACCCCGGCGACATATATCCGGGCATGATGATGTGTACGAGAAACAAGTGTACCGCGCACGCGGTGAAGATCAGCGGCGCAATCGGGCAGATTGCTGCCAATGCTCATGCAGACCGTATAGTCCTCGATGAGACCGGATTGAACAGCTATTACGACTTTTCGATTCCCTTTCCTGAAGAAAAGGACGAGTTCCCCATGCACACCATCGAGGAAGCGCTGGGGGTCAAGTTCGAGCCACGCACGGTGCCCATGAAAACTTACGTCATTGTGTCGGCGGACAAGCCGAGCATGGATGCCCTTTGCATCGGACGGTAGCGCTGCGTGCCGCGTGGCTGTGCGGCAACCGTCACACATGGCGCTCCGTCAGGCCATGCTTCTGTTCAGCATGATCTACAGCTTTACGCTGGCGCTCTGTGCTTAGAAGTTTCCCGAGGTGAAGTCGTTCAACACAAGGTTATCCAGGCTCAGGTTCGCCATCAGACGCCTCAGCTTCGCGTTCTGCTGCTCCAGCTCCTTTAGCCGCTTCGCCTGGTCCACCTGCAAACCACCATACTCGTTAGTGTGTCTGTTCCGTGATGGACAACTCTTTGCAGGCTTGAACCGTCGTCTTGCCGTTCGCTACAGATATCTGGATCTCCCGCAAGAATTCACTACCTGCTCAGCTGTGTGATTCTTGCCTCGCGTCATACAACCCTCCTCATGTCCAGTCTCTATCATTACGACTGGCAAAAATCAGGCTGGGGAGACCAGTTAGAGCGCATCAAGCCGTCAGCATGTAGGGGACCGAGAGCCGTACGATGCATTCCAGCAAGCTACGCCTGCTCCAGGGCCTGCGGTCATGGCGGCTAGGTCAGATTTGAAGCGCAGATAGGAGAAACTACGGTTCAGGAAATTGAGCCGCGAAATATTCTCACCTTCAGAACGCTGTCGCTCTGACGCAATGTGGAGGGCAATAGGCGAGAGTATGAATGCTAGCGTTCGTGGCGTTCTGCTCATCTACGAATCTGGCACATGGGATCGTAGTTTGCGCGGAAGTTTGGAGATCCCTGAACGCCAGAGAATGCTTAAGAGCTGGAGCCGATGAAGAACGAACAAAAGTAGCGTACGCGCGACCGCATAAACATCATGCGCTACAGCAACGACACAATGCTCGGGTTAGCCTCAAATATGAGAGGCCGTTAGTCTCATTGCGATTGGAAGATCGCACACACAGATCTATCTTGAGCAATAGCAGCGGAAGCGAAAGAGAAATGTCACGGGTCTCATGTCACGATCTGCCACGCGGTGACGAATGTCGAAAAATGTCATCTGTAGCAAAATCCGCACAACCCGGATATGATGAGATCATGGCGGCGACAGATACTGAACTCGAGCACACGCCTGTACTCCCCGGTCAGCGCGGTCCGGCGGAGCATCAGAGGCGGGACCAGATCCTGCAGGCTGCAAGCGAACACTTCCGTCACTACGGCTACAGAAAGACCGCCGTTGCCGATCTAGCCAAGGCTATCGGCCTCTCGCCCGCATACATCTATCGCTTCTTCGTCTCCAAGCAGGCCATTGGCGAGGCCGTTTGCGCGCAGTGCCTGGGCGAGCGCACCGCCGCGCTTGAAAAGATCCTCGAAGAGACGGCATCGCCGGTCGAGTGCATGCGCAAGATCTACAAGACACTGGCGCTCAAAGGCGCGCAGCTCTTCTTCGAAGACCGCAAGATGCACGACATCATCACCGCGTCCTTCGAGGAGCGGTGGAACAACCTCGAAGCGTACAACCAGGCGCTCATCGCCATCATTCGCAAGGTGCTGCTGCGCGGTCGCGAGAACGGCGAATTCGAGCGCAAGACCTCGCTCGAGGAGGCCTGCCGCGCCATCCATCACACCATGCAGTCCTTCTTCCATCCCATCCTGCTCGAGCAGAATCTCGATCACCTGGAAGAAGACGCAATCGCGGTAGCGAACCTTGTCCTGCGCTCCCTCGCGCCCTGACCTGAATTCGGAACCACATACGGACCTGCCGGTTGGCTCAGCACCCGAGGTACGCCCTGAGCGCGAGCACTCGCGCTCTCTCGGTGCTGTATGAGCGTATGACCATACTCCAATCACTTCCCGAAAACCAAAATCTGCACAGATCAGACAAGATCCTCGCGAACGCAGCTTCGAGACTGGGCGTAGCGATGATTCAACCCGGCCTGGCATCTGTCCCGGCCAATGCGCGGAGGACGCATGCATCTGTTGCAGGAACTGGTCCGGGACCCGTTCCAAGATCTCTTCGAACGACAGCGGCGTCACTTCCGCTCCGGAGCCACGCGCGCCTATGAATGGCGCATGGACCAGCTCGATCGCATGGCGCGGCTGCTGTCTGAAAACGAGGAGACGCTGCATGTCGCCATCCGCACCGATTTCAAGACCGCGAGCCAGGAGTATCTCTTCGAGACCTATGCCTGCCTGGGTGAGATCATGTATCAGCAGAGCCAGCTCAAGGACTGGATGACGCCGGTCGAGGCGCCGGTTCCAAAGGCGCTGGCCGTCACCGGCCACAAGGCTTACATCCATCGCGAGCCGCATGGCGTGGCGCTCATCATCGGGCCCTTCAACGGGCCGCTGCTGCTGGTGCTACGGCCTGCCATCGCTGCGCTGGCCGCGGGCAATAGCTGCATTCTCAAGCTGAGCCCGGCGCTGCCCGCGACTTCTGCGCTCATGGCCAGATTGGTCGACCAGTACTTCGAGCCCTGCTCGGTCGCGGCCATCGTCGGCGGTCGCGAAGAGACTCTGGAGTTGCTCAGGCTACCCTTCCACTTCATCTTCTTCACCGGTAGCACGGCGGTAGGTAAGGTCGTCGCGCGCGCCGCGGCCGAGCACCTGACCCCAGTCATCCTGCAGCTCGGCGGCCAGAACCCTGTTGTCGTGGATGAAACCGCCGACATCGCCGATGCCGCTCGAAAGATCGTATGGGGCGCGATGTCCTGGGGCGGCCAGTGGTGCAGCTCGCCCGGATATGTCTGCGTGCATGAGTCGGTGGCCGAGGAGTTCGTCGCGAAGTCAGTGGCTGCGCTGGTCGATCTTTACGGCGAGGACCCCAAGGCCAATCCGGATTACTCTCGGCTCATCAGCGCGGGCGAAGTTCACCGCCTGGCCGCGCTGCTCGACATGGAGCGCGTCGTGATCGGAGGCGAGATCGACCCGGTCGAGCGCTACTTCGCGCCGACCATCCTGTATCCCGCGCAGTGGAGCGACCCGATCATGCAGGAAGAAGTCTTCGGGCCCGTGCTGCCGATTCTCATCTATAAGACCTTCGACGAGGTGCTCGAGAGAATCTCGGCCAAGCCTTCGCCGCTCGCGGCGTACATCTTCACCCGGAATCAGCGAGCCATCGACCGCTTCTGGAGCGAGCTCTCCTTCGGCGGAGGCCCGGTTAACCAGGTCAACATTCACCTCTTCATCGAGTCGATGCCCTTCGGCGGCATCGGCGCATCGGGCATGGGGCAGTACTACGGCAAGCACGGATTCGACGCGCTCACCCACCCCAAGTCGATGCTGGTTTCGCCGCCCGGCGTGGCCATCGAGCACCTGCTGCCTCCGTATACGGCCGCCAAGAACAACGAACTCACCATGTGGTTCGATTACTAAAGGCTGTTATGGAGCAGCGATGACAAACTTACTGAAGGCTTCTTTGACGCCCGATTTTTGGCGCACCGGCTTGGCCATGATCCGCTACATCCCCCGCGCCTTCCGCGTGCCTCAGGTCGATGGCATCGTCTTCTTCACGAAATCCAAGCTGGCCGAGTATCGCGCCCGCATCGCCTCGCTCACGCCTGACTCGAAGACAGTCTGGGGCACCATGTCGGTCGACCAGGGGCTACATCATCTGAACCTGGCCTGCGGGCATGCGCACGGCTTTTACGCGCTTCCCGATGAGAGTTATCTTGCCTCGCGTACCGTCTTTCGCTGGATCCTCGTGGACTGGTTTCCGGAGCAGCCACAGGGGCTGCGCCTGCCCACCGGCTTCAAGATTCCGCACGACCAGCATTTCGATTTCTTCGAGGAGCAGGCGAAGCTTATCGCCATCCTCGAAGCCGCATGGAACAAGCGCTCGGCTGACGCATGGGGACCGCACTGCACCTTTGGCCGTATGTCACTGCGCGAATGGGGCAAGCTCCTCCAGATTCATATCGACTACCATCTGCGCCAGTTCGGCGCTTGAATTGCTTCATCTGTTCAACAAAAAATGGCGGTCCGGATGCTATCCGGGCCGCCACATGTTTTTTGAAGCGGCACGACTACGCTTCCACCAGTATTGCCTGTTCTTCGCGCGGAGCCTGTGCGGTGGGCTTTACCTTGTACCAGATGGCATAGAGCGCCGGTAGAAAGAACAGCGTCAGCACCGTGCCGATGAGCGTGCCGCCGATCAGCGTGTAGGCCATCGAACCCCAGAAGACCGAGTAGGTGAGTGGGATGAAGGCCAGCACCGCGGCCAGCGCCGTCAGCAGCACGGGGCGGGCTCGCTGCACGGTGGCCTCCACCACCGCCTGGTAGCTGTCCAGCCCCTCCTCCTGGTTGGTCTTGATCTGCCCGATCAGGATCAGCGTGTTGCGCATGATGATGCCGGCCAGCGCGATCAGCCCGAGGATGGCGTTGAAGCCGAAGGGCTGGTGGAAGAGCAGCAGCGTCGGCACCGTGCCCGCGAGCCCCAGTGGCGCGGTCAGCACCACCATGAACATCGCCGAGAACGAGCGCACCTGCAGCATGATCACCGTCAGCATCAGCACGATCATCATGGGGAAGACCACCTGCAGGGCCACGTTCGCCTTGGTCGCCTCCTCCACGTTGCCGCCTACCTCGATCTTGTAGCCCGAGGGCAGTGCCGCGACGATCGGCTGGATCGACTTCAGGATTTCGGCCGAGACCTGCGGCGGCTGTAGTCCTTCTTCGATGTCCGACTGCACCGTGATGGTCGGCATGCGGTCGCGGCGCTTGAGGATAGGCTCCTCCTGCCGCACCTCCACATGTCCGATCTGGCTCACCGGCACCAGCTTGCCATCATGGCTGATTAACGTCATGTCCTGGAGCCGCGCCGGATCGAGGCGATCGGAGCCCGCGCTGCGCGCCACCAGGTCGACCGTGCGGATATCCTCGCGCACCTGCGTCACCGGCACGCCCGTCAGCAGGAACTGGATCTGCAGTCCCGCCTCCGACGGCGATAGCCCGATGAGATGAAGGCGATCCTGGTCGAGCACGAAGTGCACCGTCGGCGCCTTCTCGCCCCAGTCCTCATTCGCCTGCCGCGTATGCGGATTGGCGACCATCACCTGCCGCACCTGGTCGGCGATGACGCGCACCTTTTCCAGGTCCGGCCCCATCACGCGGAACTCCACCGGCCACGGGGTATAGGGGCCGAAGACCAGCTGGGTGACGCGCACGCGCGCCTCGGGCGCAATGCCCGCCGCTACCTGCTGCCGCAGCCGCAGCTTGAGCGCATCACGCTGCTCCTGACTGGGCGTCAGCACGATGATCTTCGCGAAGTTCGGGTTGGGCAGCTCGGGGTTATAGGAGAGGAAGAAGCGCGGCGCGCCTCCGCCCACGTACGCCGTCACGATCTTTGCCTCCGGCTGATGGCGAAGCCAGTCCTCTACCTTCGCGCTCGCCTGGCTCGTCGTCTCGATGCTGCTGCCCTGGGGTAGCGTCACCTCCACCAGCAGCTCCGGACGGTCCGAAGCCGGGAAGAACTGCTGCCGCACTGAGCCCATGCCGACAAATGCCGCAAGAAAGATGACCGCAACCGCTGCCGCCACCAGGTATTTCCACCGTACAGCGCCCTGCACCAGCCGCCGCAGCCGTTGGTAGCCCGCGGTCGCATAAATGGCCTCATGTCCGCCGGCGATCGGCTTGATCTTCGGCAGCAGCTGCACGCCCAGATACGGCGTGAATGTCGCCGCCACCGCCCAGGAAACCAGCAGCGCGAAGGCCACCACCCAGAAGATGTTTCCGGCATACTCGCCGGCCGTCGATTTCGCGAAACCCACCGGCATCAGGCCGATGGCCGTCACCAGCGCGCCCGCCAGTCGCGGCGCGGCGGTGTGGCCCCATGAATAACCCGCCGCCTGGATGCGGTCCCAGCCCTCTTCCATCTTTACGACCATGCTCTCGATCACGATGATCGCGTCGTCCACCAGCAGGCCGAGCGCAAGGATAAGCGCGCCCAGCGTGATGCGGTCGAAGACGCGGCCGGTGCCTAGCATCACCACGAAGACCGCGGCCAGCACCAGCGGTACCGCCGCCGCCACCACGATGCCCACGCGCCAGCCCAGGCTGATGAGGCTCACGATCATCACCACGCCGAGCGCCACGCAGAACTTCAGCATGAACTCGTCATAGGCTTCCTTGATGTTCACCGCCTGGTCGGTCACCTTGCTGAAGACGATGCCCGCGGGCAGCTCGGAGGAGATCTTCTTCTGCTCCGCCTCGAGCGCCTTGCCGAGGTCGAGGCCGTTCCAGCCCTCGCGCATCACGATGCTCAGCAGCAGCGCGTTCTCGCCATTGTGGCGAATCAGAAAAGTCTGCGGATCCTCGTACCCGCGCTTCACGTCCGCCACGTCGGAGAGCCGCAGCGTGCGGCCACCGGCCACGATCGGCGTGTCCCGCACCTTTTGTAAATCGTTGAGCGCGCCATCGAGGCGCACGAAAACCTGCTGATCCTGCGTGTCGATCGAGCCCGAAGGCGTCACCGCGTTCTCGCGCACCAGCGCATCGAAGATCTGCTGCGGACTTACGCCCAAATTCGCCAGCCGCGAATACGAGAACTCCACGTAGATGCGCTCCGGCTGTTCGCCCACGATGTCGATCTTCTTCACGCCCGGCACGTGTAGCAGCCGCTGCCGCAGCGCCTCGGCCTCGCGCGTGAGCACGCGCAGCGGCAGCCCGTGCGCCTCTACGGAGTAGAGCGCAAAGGTCACATCGGAGTATTCGTCGTTGATGAACGGCCCGTAGGCTCCCTGCGGCAGCTTGTGCGCCTCGTCACCCAGTTTCTTGCGCGCCTGGTAGAACTCCTCGGGCACGTCCTTTGGGCTCATGCTGTCTTTGAGCGAGACCTTCATCAGCGCCAGGCCTGGCCGCGTGAACGTCTCCTCGCGGTCGTAGTCGCGCAGCTCCTGCATGCGCTTCTCGAGCGGCTCGGCCACCAGGTCCTGCATCTGCTGCGCGGTCGCGCCCGGCCACACCGCTACCACCGTGAACACCTTCACCGTGAAGGTCGGGTCTTCCGCACGGCCAAGCTTGAAGAAGGCGAAGACGCCCGCGCCAAGCACCGCAAGCAGTAGGAAGAGCGTCACCGCCTTCTCTCGTACCGCGATTGCTGAGAGATTCAGGAAGGTCTCGGTCGCCTTCTCCCGCACCTCGGGGCCGGAGATGTCGTGGACATGGAACTCATTGTGCTCGTGATCGTGCCGGGTCATTGCGCCACCTCCGCGTGCTGCTCTTCCACGCGCACGCGATCTCCGTCATGCAGCAGGTGCACGCCCAGTGCCACGATCTTCTCGCCCGGCTCGACGCCGCCGGTCAGGATCGCGTCTTCTTCCGTCATGCTGCGCACCTGCACCGGATGGAAGGAGACCGTGTCCTTCGCCGCGTCGAGCGCCCACACCCCGGGGCCCTTGCCAAGGTCGATGATCGAGGCGATCGGCACAGCATAGGAGTCATCCGTATTGCTGCTCGCGTTGTTGCCGTCGAGACGAATCGTGACCGTCGCGCCCAGCGGCGCATTTGCATCCTTGCCCGTGAGCACGTAACGCGCCTCATAGGTACGCGTCAGCGGATCGGCCACATCGGAGAGCTGGCGCAGCTTCGCGACCACGGGATCGCTCTCGCCGTAGACCGTTGCCTGGGCCACCGAGCCCAGCTTCGGCCGCACCGTCTCCGGCAGGTTTACGGCGGCCTCGCGCGGACCCGCATGCGCCAGCTTCACCACCGTCTGCCCCGCGGCCACCACCTGGCCCGGCTCGGCCGAGGTCTCCATCACGATGCCGTCCGAATCCGCGGTCAGCGTGGAATAGTCTCCCTCGTCCTGGGCCACCTTCTGCTGCGCCTCGGCGGCCTGCAACTCCGCCTGCGCGGCATCGGAAGCCGCCTTCACCTGGTCGTAGGTCGAGGCCGAGATCGCGCCGGTCTTCACCAGCCCGCGATAGCGCGCCTCGTCGGCCGCTGCCTGCACCGCCTTCGCCTTCGCCGCCGCCACCGTCTCCGTCCTGGCCGTGATCGCGTGTGTGTAGTCAGTCGGGTCGATGGTCATCAGCACCTG
Source organism: Silvibacterium sp. (assembly GCF_047605705.1). Classification (NCBI taxonomy): domain Bacteria; kingdom Pseudomonadati; phylum Acidobacteriota; class Terriglobia; order Terriglobales; family Acidobacteriaceae; genus Silvibacterium; species Silvibacterium sp. Next base: position 57,643 of record NZ_JASGFD010000032.1, read on the forward strand.
ACCGGCGTGCACGAACTGCCCGGTATCGACCAGACGTTTGGTCACCTTGCCCGGCACACGAAAGCCCAGGCCGCTCTCGACGCGCGCCGAGACCACGCCCGTAAAGGTGTGGACGCCTTCAGAGGAATCGCGGACGCTGGTGATCCGCACCAGTTCGGGTTGGGTGCGGGGATCGGCCTCTACCGCGTGGCTGCAACCGGACAGGCTGACTGCAAGCGGGACCACGGCCAGAGCTGCGTAGCGTAACTGCTGTTTCCTCATAATCGGCTCTCCTGCTATTTCTGAGCCAAAATCTATACACAAGTGACGATTATGTAAAATCATAAACAATCACAATCTAAATTTAATGATTCTTTGCGGCCACGCCCCTGAAGCCATCTCCTTCACGGGTCGGCGCCATCGTCTGTTAGCCGCGCTAAACGCGCCCTGCTTGCGGAAAATCTCTCAAATAAACGGTACTGCACCGTATCCAGACCGCTGCGAAGAGAGTCCCGGATTCTCGCTTCTGCCTGTTGCGAGCGTTCGGCAGGAACGTTATTCCGAGTTTCGATATTGACAACGTGTAACGATTCAAAATAATCTTCACACACTATGACGAACCGCAATCCACTCGCCCCTATCGAAAGTCAATTGCCCCGTACCGGCGAGCGGAGTCGCCGAGCCGCGCTCGCGGTCCGTCCTCTGCGTCTGGCCATGAGCCTTACGATCGCCGCGCTACTCTCCGGTTGCACCGTCGGGCCGAAGTACCATCCGCCCACCGTCCAGCTGCAGCCCTTCCACAATGCGCCGGCTGTCGATGCGCGCACCGGTACGCTGCCCGCGCCTCCGCTCGACCAGTGGTGGACCGGCTTCCAGGATCCGGAGCTGACGAAGATCGTGCAGCGCGCGCTCGATCAGAACCTAGACCTTGCCGCTGCCCTGGCGCGCGTCGACCAGGCCCGGGCCGCCGCCAAGGGCGCGGGCGCGCAACGTCTGCCTTCGGCCGGAGCCTATGCCTCGACCACCTCGCTCTCGCAATCGACCGAGAGCGAGGTCGGCCGCCTGCATGGGTTGGTCCCCGGCTACGACCGCGACCAGAACTATTACGACATCGGCATCTCCGCCAGCTGGGAAGCCGACCTCTTCGGCGGGCTCCGCAAGGGAGCGCAGGCGGCCGCCGCCGAGGCCCAGGCTGC